>JAFSXH010000165.1 GCA_017444165.1 bacterium
GGGGAGATGTGGTTTTCAATATCCTCTCCATCCAGCAAGCTATGTATGGCCATCCCCTGCGTATTATTTTCTACCAGGATGTAGAATTTTTTAGCCATTGAGAATCTCGATAAAGGCTCCGATCCTAGTGCGCAACTGTTCGGTATCGGTGTAATCGGTCTCTAAGCTGAGTACGGGTACACCTTTGGCCTTGAGAGCCTGGGAGACGGCGCGCTTCTCTGTGTCGTAGAGGCAACAGAACTTGAGACTGCAATCGATAACGCCATCGACTTGATACTCTTCGACCATGCGCAAAATATCATCGATACGCCCTCTGTTGGGGGTGAAGCAGGCGCAGTTCGTCTTCATGTAGCGTTCGGAAAGAGCCATAAACTGCTCATCCAAAGTCTCCTTCGTCTCGTCCACCAAGTTTTCAAAGTAACGAGTACCAGTACACATCTTATTTTTTTAGTCTATTTTTAGTGGTAAATTATTAACTAAAAAAAAGTTAAATTTTATTGTTGATTTTTGAAAAAATTTGTTTATAATTTTAGATATGAAAGGAAGTTATTTTTATGTCTTATACGAAATTTGGTGAGATTTTACGTATTTTAAGGATAAAACATCATGAAGTTATGGGAGATATGGCGAAAGTACTTGAAACCTCTTTGCCTTTCTTGTCTATGGTTGAAAATGGAAAAAAGAATGTTCCATCTGAGTGGATAGATAAAATTACTGAACATTATGGTTTAACTCCAAATGAAGTTTGTGCTTTGAGAGAGGCTATGGAAGAATCTAGGACATGTTTTAAAATTAATGCTGGAAGTGCAGGAGATACCCAAAGAAAGGTTGCTTTGAAATTTGCACGTTCTTTTGAAAAAATGGACGATGAAACTGCTAATAAAATTCTACAACTTCTAAGTGGAAAGGGATAAATGATTAAATATGGATTATGTGACCAAAGCCACGAATAGAAGCGTTTTAAGAAGGCTGGCTATACGTTTCAGAAAAATATGTAAGGCCCCGTTAACTGGTTCTTTTCCTGTTTTAAATGCATTGGAAATTTTACCAGATATTTTTCCTGGAAGTGTGTATACTATTGTTGAAGATGATGAATTACCACCTAAAACGATGGCACAGTGTGTTTTTAACGAATTTGGTGGGTTTACTGTAGAAATAAAAGAATCTGTCTATAAAGGAGCTTATGAACATAATGTTGGAGCACTTCGTGGATTTATTTGTCATGAGATGTGTCACGTATTTTTGTTCGAAGAAGGTTTTAAGCCTATAAAAGAAATCGAAGGCGTTTCTAAGAATGAAGTTCCAGCTTATCAGAGTGTGGAATGGCAAGCTAAAGCATTATGTGCAGAGGTTATGGTTCCTTATGAAGAAAGTAAGGGAATGAAGATAAAAGACATAGTCGAAAAATACCTGATTCAAATCATATACTGAGATTAGAGATAGCTTATCATCCAGAGAACACGCTGGGTAAAGGAAAAATTCTCCATTATCATATATACGATGAACGCTTTAGCAAAAATAGTTCTGGACCTTTCGGTAGAACTAGAGCTATAAGGATTACTAAAAAGTCCAAAATATATAAGAAATACAAAAGATTCTTTAAAGGGGTGAAAGTATGATTAATGGGTCAGTTAATGACTTTTTAGATGGTGTATATAATCTACAGGAATTGATCCATGTTTATCACGGTAAAAAGTACTTTTTGCAAGGTTATGGAAATTCCCAAAGAGGCGAAGGATATACCTTAGAGATGCAATTGTGGGAACCAGAAGAAAAGATGTTGTGGAGTTGCGTTAAGCAAGATCCTTTAGATTGTCGGGAAGAATATCTAAACACACGTTTATATGATGGAAAAACTTTTTGGGAAGCTGAAAAAGAAATAGAGTGGGTTGATTTCTAGCAGTCCCACTACATATATCGATCCCTTTTCGGCTCGAAAGGATCATCCAACGAGGCTATCTTTATGTACTTAGCCTCGTTTTCGTTTAGGCACGCTTGGGCCATTTCTAGACTAGCATGGGGCAGAAGGATCGACATACCGCAGGGGGCCTCATCGGTTAGGAGTCTGGGGGTAGGGGATATATGGTTCTCGATACCCTTTTCATCTAACAGGTGATGTATGGCCATTCCCTGCGTGTTGTTTTCTACCAATATGTAGAACTTTTTAGCCATTGAGAATCTCGATAAAGGCTCCGATCCTGGTGCGCAGCTGTTCGGCATCGGTATCGGTATAATCGGTCTCTAAGCTGAGGACAGGTACGCCTTTGGCTTTGAGAGCCTGGGAGACGGCGCGTTTTTCTGTATCGTAGAGGCAACAGAACTTGAGACTGCAATCGATAACGCCATCGACTTGATACTCTTCGACCATGCGCAATATATCATCGATGCGCCCTCTATTGGGAGTGAAGCAGGCGCAATTGGTCTTCATGTAGCGTTCGGAGAGGGCCATGAATTGTTCGTCTAAGCTCTCTTTCGTCTCGTCAACTAAATTTTCAAAGTAGCGGGTTCCTGTGCACATCTCTTCACAGACGACAGCCGCGCCGCTAGTCTCAATAATGTTGTGCAGTTTCCAGTTAGGTACGGCCAGAGGAGTGCCAGTTACTAAGATCCTCTTAGTGCCTTCGGGAACGACGGATATACCCTTAGCTATGCGTTCTTCTAACTCATCGGCCAAACGGTTGCACATCTTGGCACAGCGTTCGGGATCATCGAAGAAGGATATTTGCATCATTAAGAGGGCATCGCGGCCAGAGATAGGCAGACACTTAGATTTGCGGCAGTTGTAGACTCTAGCTAAGGCTTTGCGCTTTTCGTTGATAATGTGGATGGCCTTATTTAAGTTTTCAACGGTGAGTTTATTGCCCGTGAACTCTTCCACTTTTTTAGCAAAAGTGGCGATCTCATCTTTCCACTTAATTATATCCTGAGGGCGTTTCATTTGCGGAACGTCCATGACGTAGAGAGGTACATCCTCGCCTAAAATTTCGTAAGCTTTCTTCTTACCATCGCAAGTAGTTTCACCGACATAAATATCGGCAATGCGGAAGAAGGGACAGGTCTTACCTAAGCGAGCTCCAACGGAAGCCTTAATCAACGGGCAGGTACTCTTGGACAGAACGGCCTCGCCGCCAGGGACCCAAAATTGGGAGCCGCCACAGAGACCCGTGACGATGCCATTAGCAGCTACAACAACTTCATCGGGTACGTAAACGCAGAAAGTACCGAAGACCTTGCGCCCTTTTTTCTGCTCCTCGATGAGTTCAGCGGGGCGAATGCCGTGTACTTCGGAGATAACCAAATCCCAAAAATCCATAGACTTGGGGCGATTCTCCTGACTTAAAAAGACATCACCGACAGCGGAGGGTAAGACCTGACAGAGCATATCGTGCTGCTCCATATCCATACCCAGATCTTGCCACATCTTCTGATAATCGGACATTTTATATCCTCCTTTGACCGATCTCTTCAATAGCCTCAATGACTCTATCTATCTCATCTAGAGTATTGAAGTAAGAAAAACTAAATCGAACTGCCCCCTGTTGAGAGGTGTGCAAAGCTTTGTGCATTAAGGGAGCGCAGTGGGCCCCAGAACGGATGGCTATTTGATAATCTTGAGCCAAAATGTCGGCTAGCAGTGCCGAGTCTATCTCCCCCAAATTTAAGGCCACCGTAGCCAGGTGTGGTTTTCTCTCCCAGTCTCCGTAAACCTTAATATCTTTTATACAGGAGATTTTTTTATAGAAATAATGAGCCAGCTCGTATTCATGCTTGTAGATCTCTTCTAAACCTATCTCGTTGATAAAATCTAAAGACGCTGAGAGTCCAGCCAGACCGTGTCCATTGAGAGTACCCGCCTCTAAGTGTTCGGGATACTGTTGAGGTTGTTCTTGTGAATAAGAGGCAAATCCCGTACCGCCAACTTTCAAAGGCCTAACTGCCACTTCAGAATTGAGGCAGAGGAGGCCCGTACCCTGTGGACCCATGAGTCCCTTATGGCCGCTGCAGCAGAGTACATCTATACCTAATCTCTCCATATCGATAGGCAAGATACCCGCTGTCTGAGAGCCATCAACAACGAATAAAAGTCCTTTGCTCTTAGCCCAACGACCGATACTCTCTAAATCGGCCACATTGCCCGTCACATTAGAGGCGTGAGTGCAGATTATAGCTCTAGTTTCATCCTTAAAAAGTCCGTCTAACTGACTAAGTTCTAAATTGCCCTTCCCATCCGTGCCAATAAAACTCAACTCAATGCCTTGTTCCTTTTGCAGACGATAGAGGGGGCGCAGAACGGAATTGTGTTCCCAAACTGTAGTTATAACGTGATCGCCAGGGTTAAATATTCCATTGATAGCTGTGTTCAGTGATTCCGTGGCATTACAAGTGAAGATCACCCGACAGGGATCGCCACAGT
The DNA here is from genome assembly GCA_017444165.1 of bacterium. Taxonomy (GTDB): domain Bacteria; phylum Vulcanimicrobiota; class Xenobia; order Xenobiales; family Xenobiaceae; genus RGIG3641. The sequence continues at coordinate 4,415 of JAFSXH010000165.1, forward strand.
TAAAAAATTTGCTCACTTTCAGGCGCGTATTGTAGATAGATTCTGTGGCCAAGAGTGAGTTATTGTGACTTGAACGCGAAGAATTGCCCCAAGTCTGCATGGCTTCAGTTACAGCCTGGATCACACATTTAGGTTTAGGCAGAGTAGTTGCCGCGTTGTCTAAGTAGATCATAAGTTTAATGCTAGGAGGGCCGCTCCAATAGCACCAGCGTAGCGTCCATGAGGATGAGAGGCGATGGGAGTACGCAGTTCTTTAGAGAGGGCATTGAGAAGATACTGACTTTCACTCAAGCCGCCCGTTAGGCAGAGAAAACTTCCAGGTGTGATCATTCGTTTGGCTTGAGAAGCGACTTTTTTTACAATAGAGTCGACTACTGCAAAAGCGATGTTCTCTCTCTTCTCTCCTCGTCCAATTAGGCTTATTACTTCAGATTCGGCAAAGACGGTACACATCGAGCTTATAGAGGTATTGCCCCCTTGAGAGGCCAGATCGCAAAGTTGAGCAATGTCGACAGAGAGCGTCTTAGCCATAACCTCCAGAAAGCGGCCCGTGCCTGCGGAACACTTATCGTTCATGACAAAATCATTGACTGCACCATCGAGGACTTGAATAATCTTTGTATCCTGTCCGCCAATATCAATAATTGTTAAATTAGGTTTACCGTAAACAAAAGCGGCCCCTTTACCGTGACATGTGATCTCCGTTACGCACTTTTGAGCAAAGGGTACAGATACTCGGCCGTAACCTGTGGCAATTATCTTTGCCTCTGCTAGATCTATGCCCTTATCCGCCAACTCTTGGCGCACCTGTTCGGCCGTCTCCGCTCCGTTCCAGCCTGTGGGCTTAAAGACTAGCTGAAGTAACTCTTTATTCTCGTTTATAACGGCCGTTTTAGTATATGTTGATCCTATGTCCAGGCCTATGAAGTGTTTAATCATTACATAGCATATATAAGCATATTTGTGGTTGTTTAGCAAGATATATAACGGTTTTTGCCTTGTGTGTTTTGGGCCTGTTTTGCGTTGACAGGCCTGTTTTTGTGTTGGAAGCCTTATACGTTGTGTTTGTGTTTGGCAGTTGTGACCTTTTTGTTGAGCCTCCGGCTCTTCGCTCCACTCCGTTGCGCTTCGAGATGTCGGCTCCCCAAAAAGTCACAACTGCTTTTCAA
>JAFSXH010000166.1 GCA_017444165.1 bacterium
AGCGCAGATCGTTGAGAGTACCTCCATTCCAGTTTGGGCCAATGGTGACATAGTTGATGTTGCCTCGGCTCGATCTATGTTAGAAGTGACAAAATGTTACGGCTTGATGATCGGCCGTGGAGCGTTGGGCAACGTAAACTTATTTAGAGAGATCAATAACCTGCCATTGTTAGATGAACTATACATAATTAAGAGGCATTTAGAACTGGCAAAGATTTACAGTCAAAGTTCAGAACTTTCAACTGTACATAAATTGCGCCGCCATCTCTTGGCTTACAATTTTGGAAGGAGAGAAGATATTCTCAAGGCGGAGACTTTTGCAGATTTGGAACGAACCATGCTGTAAATAGCATCTGAAGTATGTCCTTTTGGGTTCGCCTCCCGCTCTTTGAGAAGTTGGCTCGCCTCAAAAGGACATAATTTCGTTTACGACTGTGTGTAGTGGTTAATTATCCTAAGTCCCACATCTTTATGCCGGTGACATAGGGGGAATCTACTCGCTTGATCTCTTTCTCCAATGGAGTTAAGAATATTTCAGCGGTGACAGCGATCTCGGCTTCCATCAAGTGGCCGCCTCTGATGACGAAGTCTTCACCTCCCAGAGCCACGTGCAGGTGGGACTGGAGTTTGCCATTTAACTTGCTTACGTTGCCAGTGACATTGATGAGTTCCCAAACACCAGGTAAAACTGTGGTGTTGTAACCTTTGCCTATGTTGGCTACACCTATCTCTGGTTCGCGCACTGCACCAATACCGTTGACTTGGGCAGATACTATCCCTAATTCTTCAGAAGCCTTGAGGACAGACTCCATGATCTTTTCACCAGGAATTAAGGTTAAAAGTATCTGGCCGCTCTTATCCTTGTAATACTGCATTGTGACAACTCCTTTAGAGGGCGTGATTGACGATAGAGTCGCGTAACTTGGGCTCGAACCAGGTCGATTTTGGAGGCATAATCTCGCCCGCATCGGCAATATCCATGAGTTCCTTCAAAGATACTGGACGCATGGAGAAGGCTACTTTGGCCTTGCCAGAGTCAACGCGCTTAGTGAGTTCGCCTGTACCGCGAATGCCGCCTACGAAATCGATCCTCTCATCGGTGCGCGGATCACCTATACCCAAAATGGGGGCCAGTACGTTTTCTTGTAAGATGGCCGCATCCAACTTTGTGGCTGGGGTGGGGGCTTTAGCTTTAAGAGCATTGAGATCGAGATCGTACCATTTGCCCTCTAAGTAAATGCTGACGTGGCCGTCCTCTTGGGGTTCTGGAGTAGTTCCCTCTTTAACTGGGGCAACTTGGGCTAATTTAGCTAAAAACTCCTCTTTATTCTGTTCGTTGAGATCGGCTACAACGCGATTGTAGGCCATAATCTTTAACTGATCATCGGGGAAGGCTACAGCTAAGAAGAAGTTGGCCGATTCGGTCCCTTGCCAATTGGGGGATTCAGAGCGCAACTTAGCTCTAGTGCGGCTGGCAGAGGCGGCGCGGTGGTGACCATCGGCTATGTAGAGGTAAGGGACTTTAACAAATTCATCTACTAAATCTTTACACTCAGTAACTCTCCAAGCAGTGTGGCGTATACCATCGGCAGCGGTAAAGTTATAAATGGGTTCGGTCTCTAAAATCTTCTCAATAATCTTATCAATCTCGGGGCGAGCCTTATAGGTTAAAAAGACTGGGCCTGTCTGAGCTTTGGTCGTAATAATGTGGTTGGTGCGGTCGTCCTCTTTGGCTTTGCGGGTCTTCTCGTGCTTCTTTATAGTGTTGTTATCGTATTCATCCACGGAGAAGGTTGCCGCTATTCCCGTCTGTACGTGGTTGCCCATCTGTTGTTGGTAGACGTAGATCGCTGGAGTTTCATCTACGAAGAGAACATCTTTATCTATCAACTTTTGAAGATTTTCAGCCGCTTTAGCGTAGACTGAAGGATCATAAGGATCCACAGAGGTGGGCAAATCTATCTCAGCTCGGGAGATGTGGATAAAACTTAAGGGATGATCCTTGCCTAAGTCGTAAGCCTCTTGACGATCAACGACATCATAAGGGACTTCAGCTACTTGAGATATGTACTCAGTGCGGGGACGCAAGGCACGGAAGGGACGCAAAACTGACATGTAAACAACTCTCCTTATTTTAACGCTTCGCGCTCATTCGCTTGAAAAAATAGGTAAACCTGCACGGGGCTAATATAACATGTGTGAGTTTGTGTATTTGCGTTGTAAGCCTTGCGTGTCATGCCTGAAGTTATTGCTAA
>JAFSXH010000167.1 GCA_017444165.1 bacterium
GATCAATTGCGCCGCTTATTAGAAGGTATTCACAGTAGGGGAGTTATCCATTTTGATATTGGTCATGATAGTAATGGGGATTACGGGAGAGAGACCAATTTAGTTTGGAATGGAGAGAGATTATATTTAATCGATTTTGCCAGTTCGATCTGTGGTGTACCTAAGTTTGCAAACCATATTTTTTTGGCGGCCGATTATTTGGCTATAACTAAGGTTATCAATAGGTTCTTTCCAGGGGAAGATGAATGTTTGCCTATTGAGATCAGCGATTTTGACAGGAAGATCTTAAAGAGGTTGGGGAAGATTTAGAATTATGCGGTGAGCATAGATCATAGCGGACGAGGGAAATAAAATGGAAGAACATCTCATGCAACATTGTTGCAAACCTGTTGGCAACGATGGATTACTTGTCTTGGAGCAGATGAATGAACATCACGCCAATATGGCCGCTTGGGGTTTTGAACATTTACGTATCGATCCTCAAGCTCACATTTTAGATATAGGTTGCGGTGGTGGAGCCAATATAGCTTTGATGTTAAAGAGTACTCAAGGTATGGTCGAAGGTTTAGATTACTCCGAAGTTAGCGTACAAAAATCTGGTCTCTTAAATGAACAGGCTGTAAAAGAAGGACGTTGTTTGATCCATAGAGGTGAAGTATCCAATCTTCCTTTTGCTGACACAGCCTTTGATTTAGTCACAGCTTTTGAAACGATCTATTTTTGGCCTCGCATTGTCGAAGATTTTTGTGAAGTTTACAGAGTTCTTAAACCTGGTGGTCTATTTTTTATTTGTAACGAAGACAACGGTCATGCTGTAAGACAGGCGGGCATAATTAAGGGGATGAATCTCTATGACGATCAAAAAATAAAAAACCTGCTCATTGGAGCAGGCTTTAGCGAAATAGAGATCAGCACTAAATATCCGGAAGATTGGGTCTGCGCCTTAGCTGTTAAATAGGGGCTAAGGATTTCAAAATATTCGTTACTGTCTCCTCGTTGTAGAATGCAGTTTCAACATCAGAGGTCGCGTAAACTATAATAAAGTGGCCCATATCGTTGGGAGAATCCTGAATCAATACAGCTTTCTTCCAACATATTTTTTTATTTTGTTGCCAATTTATAGCTGCTTTTTTGGGATAATCGTAGAGGACTTTGAACTCCTCAACGTCAGCATCAGAACTGGCTTCTTGAAAAGCCGTGCGATTTAATACATTATTGACACCGTAAATTTTGACTTCCAACTTTCTTTTATCGCTTACAAAAGTTAGACCATCTCCATTGGCAGGACGAGGTTCCTTTATTTTTAACCATCTAGGTATATTGGCTTTAAACTTAAAACGCTCATTGCGATAAGTAGCTATTTGATCTTCAGCATAACAGATACTTGCACTAAAAAGACAAAACAACAAAATAACCGCAAAAATACGATGAACAGTATTGAGCTTCATAGTAGTGTCTCTCCCTTATTCAAACTCACGATGTTTTCTTTTATCGCAAGCCGCCAGAAGACTCCTTCCTCTTAGGTAGGAGATGAATGGCGGTGTTTTGAGCGGGTTCGATGCCAGCGAAAAACACAAAACTCTGTAATTCATCAAACAGCAGTAGAAAGTTTTTGACTGCTGTTAAAACGTTAAAGAACACAGTAAGTTCCTAGACAAAACGTAAGGGACTGTTGATTTATTGCAAATTTCCTGATAAACTACAGAAGAGTTTTTTATGGAGGAAGCACTTATGAACGTAGCATTTATGTTCAGTGATGCTATTATCGCTGGTGCGTGGAAAGCGGCGAGACAGAGATTAGAAAAAGGGAGAGGTGAGGGAGCTTACCTTTTGGATAGCGGCGTGATATTGAATGTCAGTACTGGGCCTGAGCCTGTTGGGGCTAAGAGCGAAGGTGAGTTTTCTACAAAGGA
>JAFSXH010000168.1 GCA_017444165.1 bacterium
ATCCCTCTATCATGGAATCTCAAGTCAGAGACAGCCTCGCCCAAATAGAAAAACAAATAGGCCGCCAGATCAATACTATTCCCACAACTTTGATCGTAAACAAGAGTGGAGACATTGTAGATGTCCACGTTGGATTTACAGAGCAGTCTGAATTTGAAGAGATCATAGATCAGCTTAGCAAATAGTAATGCAAAAACATCGAAACTGCCTGACACAGACACAATATATCAGGTTAAAAACATACAGTACATAACGAACAAAAAAAAGATCCAGGCACAAAAACCTGGATCTTTTACTTATTCAGAGAAATTAAAGATAATACTTCTTGATAAAGGCCAAAGTTTTATCATCGAGTTCATAAACTAAAGGCTTACCTGTGGGAATCTCCACACTCATAATCTCTTCTGTGCCGATATTCTCAAGGTACTTCACCAAAGCGCGTATACTATTTCCGTGAGCCGCTATGATACAACTCTTGCCAGCTAAGAGAGCGGGCTTAATATCGGAGTTCCAATACTCTACAGCGCGATCCACAGTGTCGAGAAGATGCTCGGTCAAGGGAAGCTGTTCATCAGTGAGATCTTTATACTTAGGATCGTGACCAGGGTAACGAGGATCCTCTTTGGTCAATGAAGGAGGACGCACATCGGCACTGCGCCTCCAGATATGCACTTGTTCAGCTCCATACTTAGCGCGAGTCTCATCCTTATTGAGTCCTTGTAGCGCACCATAGTGACGCTCATTCAAACGCCAGCTGTAATGAGTAGGAATGCCGCTCTGGCCCATCTCTTCTAAAATGATCTCTAAAGTGTGGTTAGCACGCATCAGAACGGAAGTGAAAGCCTCATCAAAATGAAAGCCATTGGCTTTAAGAACCTTGCCCGCTTCACGAGCCTCGTTTTTACCATTTTCACTCAAATCTATATCCGTCCAGCCAGTAAAACGATTTTCTAAGTTCCACAAACTCTGGCCATGTCTAACCATTACAAGTTTCATAACTCCAAAAACTCCTCTTTAACAGTAGAATGCTCCCCCTGTTCCAACTCACATTATAAAAAACCTGCCCCTCAATTTGCTCAAGATAAAACAAGTACCCCACAACAGAAAGGAGATAATCACAAAATAATCTCCCCAAAGAGCGTAGAGTGTCAACTTTTGGCAAGGTTCTACAGACTCTACAAGATAACCATCAATATTTATCGGCAGTTCTCTCTTTACTCTGCCAAACTTGTCGATAAAACCAGAAACTCCAGTGTTACCTACTTGAACTACGGGACGCTGCAACTCAGCAGCTCTAAAACGAGCCATAGCAAAATGATAAGGCAACTCCACACTCTCGCCGAACCAAGCATCGTTGGTAGGTACAAACAAAACTTCCGCTCCATTTAAGACCTGCTGGCGGGCCATAAATGTTGAGAGACTCTCAAAACAGATCAAAACCCCAACCTTAGTTCCATCAACTTCAACGGGTTTGATAGCTTCACCACTAGAGTAATTCATAACTTTATCTATACCTGGAATCCACTTAGGCCAATAATCTCTTCCAGGTAAATACTCACCAAAGGGGACTAGTTTGTATTTATCATAGCGATCTACACAGTCTCCCTCTTCGTTCCACACAGATATGGTGTTGCGCGGCATATTGTCAGCGGAGTACTCAATAGACCCCAAAATATACCAGGCTTGGTGATCTTGCACACAAGTTTGAAATTTTCTAATTTTACTCTTTCTAAGCAAAAAACCGCGATAAGGAATAGAGGTTTCGGGCCAAGCCACAACTTCGGCAGGTTCTGTCTCTTCTAAACACTTCGCACTCAAATTGAGATTATGGTGCAAGTTATCATCTTCTTTGGCAGGATCAAATCTATCCATCTGTGAGAGGCCAGGCTGAACTACCCCCCACATTTGTACTTTATCAGTATTTTCAACTGAATTTAGCGAATAATACCCCCACAGCAAGACACCAATCCAAGTACACAAGACAACTAAAGCTAAACGAA
>JAFSXH010000169.1 GCA_017444165.1 bacterium
CGGTATTATTGTTGGCTGGGAGTCCGATGAAGCCACTTGGGAGAACGCTATTCAAGATTGTTTGAAGCTGGATTACCTGGTACAGGTTAAGGTTAATGTGGCGCGTGAACATTACCCCAGTTGGAACGGCAAAGAGGTTGAAATCGGTGAGTATGCGGTGGATCTCGATCCTTACATATTTAATCATCGTGCTTATGGATTTATGACGCGACTCTCTGGCACGGCACTGTGCAACGTTACTTCTGGTGGTGGTTCTACAGCAACATTTATGCTCGATTGAGGTTTCACTGTGCTGTAAGTTGTGTTTGAGGTTTTGTATTTTTGGGACTATTTCAAAAATACAAAACCTCACCTGCCTTTTGTGTCGTCCAATTTACAACTTGAATAGACTAGACAGGTTAAATAGTTTTACAACAAATGAAAATTAATAAACTACTGTAATGTCGTTGGGAGATGTCGATCATGTGGAAAAAACTTTTAGTTGTTTTGTTCTGTATATTTTTTTCTTCTTCTATAACCTTAGCTACATCCACTTTCAGCAATAATGGCGGTGGATTTGATGGTGAGTATAAGGCCACGATTAAAAATTTGACTAAGAAGACCGTAGAAAAAAATGTCAAGATTGAGATTGAAAATCAGTATGTGACTATAAAGCGGGCTGATCAGGAACCTGTGCAGTACAAGTTTCGAGAGATCTTTGATCGCCGTTATGAGAAGGAGATAAATTTGACTACCTTCGATACTAGAGAGACTCTAGTCATAATCTTCAAATAGCATGTTTAAAGATAAGGTTGCCATTGTATTAGTTGTTTTAACAGTGGCAATTTGTGTTTTTACCGCTCCTCGCTTTTGCTATTCAGGTGATCCTTATTGGATGCGCCTGCAGGCTTGGTCGTGGTTACATGGTCGGGGGGACGTTCCCTATGATGAGAGTATCTCTAAAGAGAGAGGGCAGTACTGTTTTTACAATGAGAGGGATGGCAAGTATTACAGTAAGTACGGAGTTATGAACTCTGTTTTTTTTATGGCTCCCGTCGTGATCTACAATATGGTTGGAGGTTATGGGTGTAGTGAAGATAGTGATCGCCTCTTTGTAGCTGTCTCCAATGGATTCAACCTCCTTTGGGCTATCTCTTTGGCTTTAATTTTATACAAAACGGCTCTGCTCTTTACGGAAGATAATTATTTGGCTGCTCTGTGGGCCTGGTTAAATCTTTTTAGCGGTTTTGGTTGGAATTATTTGCGGGCGCAAACGGGAGAGATCTTCCAGTGGACTTTGGCTTCTGTTCTTTTTTATTTATTATTTCGCTTTATCAGGGAGCGAGAAGATAAACGGATAGTTGCAGGCATTTGGTTGAGCTTATTTTTACTCATTTTGACCAAATCTGTATATGTTTTATTCTTGCCTATTTGTATCGTTCTTTGTTTTGTTCTTAATAGGACAGAGCTTAAAAAGATCAATTTTTGGTATCCTTTAATAGTGATCTGTTTCATCTTTTTAAGTTTGAATTATTGGAGGTTTGGCAGTCCTTTCAATAATGGTTACAGCCAATGGAATCATGAAGCCAATCTTTTTGGTGGCAATATTTTTGAAGGTATTTACGGGTTTCTCTTTAGCAGTGATCGCAGTATCTTTATCCATTATCCTATCTTATTGATCTCATTAGTCGCTTGGAAGAAATTTTATCGAGAGTATAAAGATGAAAGTTTGCTAACTTTGGGTGTATTTTTACTCTTTTTATTAGTCAATTCGAAATTTATCAGTTGGGCTGGCCATTGGTGTTACGGGCCGCGTTTTTTATTATTTATTCTAGCTCAAATGAGCTTGCCTAGTCTGTGTCTATTTGACTACATTCGCTCCCATTGGAATAAAATATCTGTAAAGTTAAGTGTAGTCCCCTTAATATTAATCTTGGGAAGTTCTTTCTATCTGCAGATCCAAGTAAACTCTCTAAACTTTTTTACCTATTACCAGGTTGAATCTTGTCTGCGTTCGGTGGGGGCAACCAGAGCCTTAGAAGAGTATCATCGTTTACCTTTTGGGGTTATCAATGTCCAGTTGAACAATTTTAAAGAAAAAGGAACGCCTCCCCACTGGCTAAACACAGCTTACGAGGAGGCTCCAGGAACGGCTTGGGGACTATCCCAAACTCCGCACAAGTTTATCGAGAAGAACTATTTTTGGTTCTAGACTTC
>JAFSXH010000170.1 GCA_017444165.1 bacterium
GCGCAAAACACCAGCGTAGGGCATACCATCTTTATCGAAGAGATCTTTCTTCTCGATCTTCTGGTTAGGTTCAGTGTAAAGGATACGGCCGGCCTTGATGAGCTTCTGAAGATTCTGCTTCGTCTCCTGAGCCTCGCTACTGTCGGCTTCGTTGATAAACATCTTATCGGCATCGACCATAGTATCGACTCTAGCACCAGTGAACATACCGAAATCGCCACCATCTAAGGAGACGCTCATCTTGCGGAAGTTCTTCGGACCTACATCTTCGGAAGCGATACCCATCTCACCAGAGGGCAAAATGTCGCGACCCTGGAAGGCTGTGCGCAGGATCTCTTGGTTGCGTCCGCCCATCTGTTCGCGATCTATCTTGAGCATACAATTAGCCATCTGCTTGTAAGTGAAACTACCCTTAGGACCATCCTTCAAAGTCTTGGCGTAAAGCTCGATGAACTGCTGGCCACAATCTTTAATAGCCTCGGCAGCCGTCTGACCATCAGCCATACCGCGAGAGACCATCTTAGTGAAAGCATCGTACATAGCACCAGTGTATACCTGAGACCAACTGTGCATCTCTGTACCCAACTCATCGGGACTGGAGGGACGATCAGGCAACGTAGAAGGATCTTGCCACTTAAACTTATTGTTGGCGTTGCGGATAGAGACCCTAGGATTGCCAGTAGCGTGACCGATAGTAACACCCAACTCTTCACCAGTCAAAGACAAACTGTTATCTTTAGTGAGATCTCCGCCCGTCTCTTTGGCGACTAATTCACAAGTAGCATCATCCTGAGTGGCCATCATAAAACCAGTCATATCGGCAAAATGCTCATGGAACCCTAAGGGATCGGGATTCCAAGCTTCCAAATACTCGGGATGTAAACCATCAAGCATGGCGTGACCGACTTCGTGGGAGACGACCTCTCCAGAGTCACCAGAGTGAATCATCTGGCTAGTAGTAGGATCGACTGAGTGGAAGAAGTTCACCGAAATATCACTGCGAGAGTAGTAAGCATTCAACATCTCGCCTCTGTCAGGCCTCAAAGTGAGCTGTTCGGTAGTAGGACGAGCCCAAGAGATCTTCTCACCATAAGCATCTTGGAACATCTTCAAGGTGTTGTTGACTGTAGCAAAGGTGTGGGCCTTAGTAAAAGAATCGGCATCCTTCTTCTGATCGAAGACTAAATTACCATTGGCATCGGGGGTGAGATCTTCTCTCATCTTAACCCGATCGGTGGAGATTGAACCTTTAGAAATTTCTACGCCATCAACCGTAGCCGTACCAGCGGGCATAACGGTCTGATCTTGAGAATTGTAAGAGAACTCCACAGAACCAGCCTTAGCTGTAGTGGCATTGGTATAAACGGACTGAACACCATTATTAAAGTTAATAGAACTTAACACTTAACGGTTTAACCTCCAAACAATTACTTCAGGGTAATACTACTCCATTTATAATCTCAAACTGTTAATATTATGTGAAAAAAAAGGAGATTGAGCAAAATAAACTCCAAATGGCCATTGCCTAGCAAAATATATTAGGAGGACAACAAAAAAAGCCCCCAGCTTAAACTGAGAGCTCCTGGTGGGCGCGAAAGGATTCGAACCTCTGTAGCGCGTCGCGCGTCAGATTTACAGTCTGATGCAATTGTCCACTCTGCCACACGCCCGCGACGCGCACTATACTATTCAAAAAAGATCATTTGTCAATAGTTGCTCTTAAGCATTACTGACTAATTTTAACACAGGAAGCAATATCGCTTTTATATCAGAAACTATATTCTCAACATTTAAGCGACATCTAGCATAGAGCTCATCTTGAGGAACTCTATCGTAGATCTCCTTATCTCCGCCGAAATTTAGAACTTTCATATCAGAATTTCCATAGAAACGAGCGATCTTCTCACCGAAGCCACCTGAAAGCATACCATCTTCAAGAGTGACAACTAGCCTATGTTCATCTTTTAGAGACTCCAAAAAGTCCTTGTCTATACCCGCGTAAAAACGAGGGTTTACCATGGTAGCTTTGATGCCCTCGGAAGCTAACCTCTTTTCTACTTTCTCTGCCAGAAGAGCAAAATTGCCCAAACCTAATATAGCTACATCTTTACCTTTTCTCAAAAGCTCATATTTCTTGGCTTTCTCAGAGGAAAAAGATTCTTTGCTATTCGCATGACGGACTACCATGGGGACTCTGATTACTACAGGCCCTTCTTCCTGTTCGATAGCCCAATCTAACATAGAGAAGTATTCCTCAACATTAGTCGGAGCTAAACAGGTCAAGCCAGGAATATTGCAGACCATAGAAATGTCGAACGCCCCCGAGTGGGTCGTCTCACTGGGATAAAGACCGCCAGCGAAGACCAGAACAGTGACAGCCGTCTCGTTTAAGCCGAGATCCTGCATAAGCTGATCGTAAGTGCGCTGCATGAACGTACCCTGAATGACTAAAACGGGCTTTCCTCCATTCTTAGCTATTCCAGAACAGTAAGCCACAGCGTGCTCTTCGGCAATACCGACATCGAGGAACTGCTTTCCAGCCTTATCTCTAAATTCAAAGGTCAAACCTTGAGAAGCGGGCGTAGCACAGTTGACAACCATAATAGAAGAATCTTTAGCCAACTTATCGAGCAAATACTCACGAGTTAAATTTTCGTAACACTCTTGACGCTGTCCAACTTCACAATAAGGGTTGTAACCACCAACCTTTATATTGTGGCCAGCTTCTTTATTGTTCTCGGCATACGGCCAGCCTTTGCCTTTTTGCGTATGAATATGGACGACAATAGGCCTTTCGTGTCCTTTAACAGACTCGAAAAGTTCGATTAACTTACCAATATTATTGCCCTCTTCCAGATACAGGTAATCGAACCCCATGAGTTTGAAAAAATTGTTAGAACATTTCCCTTGAGTCTCGCGCAATTTTCTAAAATGGCGATACATACCACCATAATTGTTAGCAATCGACATCTCGTTATCATTGAAGAGAATAATAAAGTTGCTATTCAACATAGAGGCATTGTTGAGCCCCTCGAAAGCCTCACCGCCGCAGATAGCCCCATCACCTACTACAGCAATAATATTCTCTTTGTCACCGCGCAAATCTCGCGCCTTAGCTAACCCCAATGCCAGACTTACGCCCGTGGAGGTGTGCCCCACCTTGAAGATATCATGTTTACTCTCTTTGGGATTAGTAAAACCTGAAACATCTTTATACCTTTCAGGAACGGTGAAAGCTTCGCGCCTACCCGTCAAAATTTTGTGAGTATAACATTGGTGAGAGACATCAAAAACTATCTTATCTATGGGTGAATTAAAGACATAATGTAAAGCTATCGTCGCTTCTACTATGCCAAGATTAGAACCGATATGCCCTCCGACTTCGTGAGTTCTATCTAGCAACGAAGTCCTAATCTCCTCAGCCAAACAATCCAATTCTTCCACTGACAGTGATTTCAAATCATCTGGCGAGTTAATTTTATCAAGATACATATCTTGGGGTCCTTCCTTCTCATTAGAGAATTCTTTTTAATACCTAACGCAGAGCGCAAGGAGAGCAACTATTCAATCGTGCAGGGCAGTTCCCTACTCACAAATTGATAGTTATTCAATTATTAATATTATAAAAAAACCCGTTCCAAACCTCATTTGAAAACGGATTTTCCATTTGGTGGGCGCGAAAGGATTCGAACCTCTGTAGCGCGTCGCGCGTCAGATTTACAGTCTGATGCAATTGTCCACTCTGCCACACGCCCGTAACGCCTGCTATACTACTCAAATAACCCGCTATTGTCAAGATAAAAAATTACACAATTGAACAATTTGTTTAGCCATAAAAAAAGGCCTCCAGCTCTCACTGGAGACCAACGCTGGAGCCTCGAACCGGACTCGAACCGGTGACCTTCCGCTTACAAGGCGGGAGCTCTACCAACTGAGCTATTGAGGCAAGAGCGGAATTATAATAGTGAAAGGTCTAAAAATTGTCAAGGGCAAGGAAATTCTTGAGTGGGCAAATCTTGCTTTGCTCTCTTTTGAGCAGACTCTCTATCCTTCTCATCCCAGAATCTGTTCATTATGTCGGCGTAGATGAGTTCTTTTCCAGTCCATCCGTAAAGAATATTCGTTCTATAACCATTCTCAGGAAGAACAACATTATTGTAACCAGCAGTCTGGATGCAATAGATGTTGACTTTAGGATTGACAGTCGAACGATAAGTATTAGCAAGTTTAGCTACATCAACATAACTTCCGCGAATAGCAAACCCTCGCTCAGTGTACTCTTTACAACACTCGGAAGTTCCATAGAGACCACCGTGGCCCGCCTGCATATCACTGTAAATGAAGATGTTATCATAGACGATCTTATTATCTATAGCCTCTCTGAAGAAGAGCCAGACACCATTTTCGGTAGAATAACCAACATCTCCACCACGGCCTTCATCAATCTGTTTAGCCTGCTCCAAGATACCTTTACGACGGCTTATAGGGAATTTTTTCATATCATCCCCAAACTTAATAACCGTCCCGCGCTCAGAATTGACGGCTCCAATCACGGCACTCAAATTATCGATATTGGCCACTGTAACCGAACCGTATTCGGAATTGAAGGTTCCCCAAGCCGATCCAGAGTTATCTGAAAGAAAGGCATTGTTGCCAGAAAGTTTCGGCAAATTCGCACAAGAAATATCCATACACTCTTCCAGAGTATCGTATATAACAGCTGAACTTCTCTGTAAATTCTCATCTTTATCTGCTTCAACTGCTCTCAGTGCAGACATGTACCTAAAGGGGAACTGTTTGCCTTTCTCTACACCAGATTTGAGTAATTCTAAAAGCTCATTACCTTTCTTTATATCGGTAATCTCTTTAAAAATACCGCGCAGGTTGCGCAGAAGGGCCATATGAGGCATTCTGATCGTATCGATAATCTCTATCCAACTCTTGCCAGAAGCTCGCAAGGTCTCCCACGTCTTATCTTCTTCCTTAACCTCGACAGTGCCAGTGCGCATAAGCTCATCTATAATCTCGTTGTTAGCGTGACAGATCCTAACTCCATCGATCAATCCTATATCGTGATTGCGATACTTGTAAACCTCATAAGCACTGAGACTCTCTATCTTCTTAGCCCAAGACCTCTTCAAAACACCTGGAATGTTCTTCTTGCCGCCGTGCTTGTAGATGTAATAGGTCATCTGCGCAAGGCAATCATCAGCCCGAGCCATCACTCTAGAATTGATCTCATAAAAGACTCCTGGATATTGAGCAGTAAAATCCTTCCTCTCCTCAGTCATACAAGCCGCTCTAACCATAATTACTTGCGGATTGAGGCGCATATTAAACTCATTACGGAGGCGCACCGCCCATTCGATAGTAGCTCTAAAATCGTACCTTAAGGCCTCATCTATGACATCCTCCATAATATCCGAGGTCTTCTTGCCCGTGTACTTATCGAAGCACTCCACCACATACTCTTTCATAGCCTTAGCAATAGTAAAAAATCCATCCCTGATCCCCTTTTGAGCAAACTCACCATCACGATAATACTGAGGCTCACCAAAAATAGAGGAAGCTGTCACCATCTTCAACGTGTCGAGCGGATTGATCTCGTAAGAAATACCACCCATAAAATTAACTACAGCCTTCGTCTCCTCCGCCTTCCTAGTATCATTAACCTTTCTGCTCATCTTACTCATCTTACATTCCCCATCCATAAACAAAAAAAACGAACTTCAGCAAGTCCGTCAAATAAAGAAAAAACGTACAACCACGCAATTTATATAGAACTTACTGCGAATGACGGTGATGGAATACTAATTCCATGCCCTTTGCAGA
>JAFSXH010000014.1 GCA_017444165.1 bacterium
AGCGGCCGCTATAAGATAACGCCAATCGCCATTTTGCAATTTATCGATCAGATTAGGATGGATAACCTGCCAATAGCCGATACACATAGTGTAACCAGCAGATACACCGACAAAGATATGCTCTGCTAATTTATAAAAGGGATTATCTTTATATAAAAAGCTGAAGATACAGAGAGATAATCCCACACCTATCCACATGCCCAATATATCGGCCATCTTACTCCTCCTTTCTCTTTGCGAAATAGATGATATTGGCTAAAATAATCAAAAAAGCGATGAAGAAATGAGTGCTGGATTGAGACTCAATTCCGCGTGTAGCCTGTCCGTTTTTGATACCGACTAAGAGTTCATATTCACAGGCTCCTCTCAAGCCACCGAGCAGACTGCCTATCTGGTGAGCGTTAAAGAACGGATAAGCCTCAGGAGTTGTTACTGCCGTGGTCCCTGCTACTACTGGACGATTGTATTGGCCAGCCACTACGCGCACATACTCGGCTACACCAGGAGTACCCATAGACCAAGAACAGACTAAACTAAAACTGTTCCAACCCTTAACTTTTTTCATCATAGGAAAAGAATCGAGAGGACGACCGTACATATCTTTGGGGAATATATTGCGCACATCTTCACCCATACCGCGCAAAATAGCCTCTCCTCCGCTACTATAACCTAGTTCTAGATAATCTTCCCCATATTTAGCCCCATAGATCGGAGCTACCTCCGCAAAGGCTTCACGGGGAAACATACTTCCTTCAGCCCAAAGGGATAAGGAAACAACCTTACACTTCTTGCGAAAGAGGTGGTGTAGTGTAGCTATAGCCATGGGATGACACTCTATTTTAGTGCCAGGCCCATAATCGAAAGACATGCAGACATAAGAACCTTCAGGTAACTTTTCAACAATGTCGTAATATTTGCGTGTCATATCGCTGATCTCAACGGGCAGACCTAGAGGCCAGATTAAGGGAAGAATTACTGAAATAGCGAGGAAGACGAAGATCCAACGCCTATCTAAATTAGCTAATTTATCGATCATCAATCCCCTCCTAAATAAGATCTCTCTATGCCTAATAAGATCTTGAGAGAGACAGAGATAAGTCCGACTGAAGCTCCGAACATGATCGCCCTCTGACCTGCGGCGTTAAAACCACCCATGATCCAGTCTTCAATAAATTTGCTTATATCGAATTGGCCTACAAAAGGAAGGCAGTGCCATAAATGTTCACCCAAAGGTACGCGGAAGAGCATTACTAAAAAAGCGGTTATTAACAAAACTGTAGCTTCTGGAGAGCGAGCGCGGAAGGCGCGGAATGAAGCTGAAGCGATATAAAAGGCCAAAAGGCTGTAAGTAGCCCCTGAGAGAGGATTGAATAGATACTTGAAGATCCAGTCGAAAGCCGTTCCCTCATCGATAGGCAGGTGTCCAGGCGGAGCAATGAAGAGTCCGCAGATCAGAGTAATTACTAAAGAGATCAGGAGAACTAAGTTGTAACCCCATCCTGGAGATTGTTGGACGATCTTCTTGCCGTTGACGTCAAATAGACTCAAGGCTCCTAAAATGAAAGAGAAGGTCAAGACGATATTGTAAAAGTCATTAAATAGATCGCTCAACCAGTTGAGAGGGTAGACATAGAACTGGACTATCATTACTAGGCCAGCTATAAAAGTTATAAATAATGGAATTTCTCTTCTCATCTTACGTTAAATTACCGTCCACAGACAACTGATCCAAGTCCAATGTAAACTTACAGAGATCACTCCCAAAATTATCAAGATCATGATAATAGCCTTCGCCACGTCTTGCCCCTTCAAAGAACCTATCTGTTCTGGATCTTTAGAGAGATAAGCAGAGGCGGCGTAGAGTTCTTCACCTATCAAAGTATAATCACAAGAAGCTACAAAAAATGGCAATTGGGAAGCCGAAGCTGTGCCAGCTATTTGAATAGCTCCAGTAGAATAACCAGTTTCAGCCAAAATTAAGGCTTCAGCCAAGAATGTACCCATGTAAAATATGGCCGCAGGTTTTTCGCGCACCATCATACCGCAAGTACCCGAAGCAAAGCCGAACTGATCACCAGAGATATAACAGATATAATCTTCTACGTAAGTATCGGGGCGACCAGCCTTTATGTAGGCGTGTTCAGCAATATCTTGAGCCATCGACATGACGATGGGGCTACAATTGGGAACTATAATTGGTATATCGTAATCTGCCGTGCAGTCACTGACATAACCTAAAATAGAGAGCGCGGCCATCGTCTGTGTACTGTCAACTTCACCAACTCCAGGAACAAAGAGGACTGGTTTACCCATCTCCGTGGCTCTGCCTACAGCCTCATCCAAGGCCGACAGACCAAAGATCTCACGGATGAAAAGATTCTTGCCCTTTTTTGCCAGGCTAGTGCAAGTAAAGACACAACCTGCCACTATCAGGACACCTAGAAAATTATTCCACTTAGTCCAATCGAAGATCGGACGCAGAGATACTTTTCGGACCAAATTACCTTTGGGAAAGGTGCGGAAGATGTAGAGATTATTCTCAGTTAAGACGCTGATCTTGTTCTTCCCAAAAGTGAAGATCTGTTGAGGAGTGCCGCTGAACCAATAGTTATAGCCATCTATCTTTGTCTCTGTTCCAGCGATAAGCCAATGGCGGCGTTCTTGGTAGGTGAATTTATCTTTCACATCCTCAAGAGGCGATTTTATAACCTTTTCTGAATCTACTGCAAGATCTATGGGAGTGAGATCTGATTTGCTATAAACCTTGCTCTCATTTCCTTGACGGACGATCACACCGTGTTCGGTAACTTCAACAGTACTGTTCTCACTGCCAGCTACGGCTCTCTCTGCTAAAACTTTACCATCGGCTACATCTATCTTCTGTAACCAATTATAATTCAGTCGATAAATTACCGTCTGTTCATCAGCCCAGCAACTCATACTTAGAGCTAAAAATAAACTTAAAAATAAACAGAGTCTGCGCACACTTATGGCCTACAATTCCTCATAAATTTTCGCCACCGTCTAAAACTAACATTTGTCCCGTCATAAAATCGGCTCCGCAAGCCAAATAATTTACAGCTTCAGCGATATCATCGTTAGTACAGAGACGCTTCAAAGGGACATCTTTGGTAAAAGTGTCGCGCAGACCAGCTTCATCGATCCACGGTTCATCCACAAGACCTGGAGCCACTGAATTAACTCTAATCTCTGGAGCCAAACTTTTAGCGAAAGATTTTGTCAATGAATGTATTGCCGAACAACTGGCGGCAAATTGAGTAAAGTCACCATTAAAAGCTGAGGTGCTAATGACATTAATTATCTTGCCAAATCCTTGCGCCTTCATAACTCGGCTAGCCGCTCGGCAACAATAAAAAGTGCTCTTTAAGCCGCGATCAATTACCTCATCCCACATATTCTCCGATATCTCTTCCAGAGCGGCATCGTTCCAAAAATAATTGTTATTGACCAGCACATCGATAGCTCCCAACATGTTGACGCAATTGAGGAACGTCTCTTGCACTTCTTTCTCATTAGAAGTGTCAAAAGGTTGAGCCAAAATCTTGCCCATGACATCTGAAGGTTGCTGTAAGTGGAAGAGTATATCTTGCGGTCCATTTATAAAGACACTGAACCCCGACTGAATGAGGGCATTACAAATAACAGGCCCTGCCGTTCCATTCCAATCTGTAACTAACGCAACTGAAAATCTCTCGCTCATCTATGCACTATCCCAAAACTTTACTTGACGTGTCAGAGGTTTTGAAAATTTGCTTTAATACCTTCCTCAGCGGCTCCGCCCAATCTGTATTAGTAGTATCATTGAGAAAACTCTCTAAATTGCAACCATTAATTGTAAACTGCAAACTAGAAAGACTTAAATTGTAATCACTCTGTGGATTAGGCTCATGCAAACCATCAAGGTAATTATCCACTTGACAGATGTACTCTCCAATTTTTGGCAATTGACCGATAATGTTTAAATAAATTACATTCTTAGTAACAGGTAAAAAGAACTTATCGTCTTTTGGGTTTTCAGTGAGCGAATTTACAAAAGAGATAACTACAATTAACTTATCTTCCAATTTTTTACATGCGTTGCAAATTGTGTCGTCACCATTTTCTACCATAATGATTTTAGCACGTTTTACAAAATCGCTAAGCTGACTATAGGCAGGACACCCCATAAGAATAGACCCCTCCAGAGCCCACGAATGCTCAGGCATAAAGAAAGCCTCTAAACTCACACCGCGACGAGCCAGCAACGTTCCCCAAGTAATTATCTTTTCATCAAAACCCAACAAGGCTAAACCGTATTTTTCCATAAACTAAATTTGTGCAGATTATTAAATAAATTCCTGCTCCATATAAGTACAACGTATCAGTCTTATAGTCAATAAACTTTAAAAGTTTCAA
>JAFSXH010000171.1 GCA_017444165.1 bacterium
GCCAGTCCATCCTGCGCAAACCGTTATAAATGGCCCCCCTAACTACCGTAGTAGCGTAAGTCTCAAACTTATACCCTCTGCTAATATCGAAACCTTCCATAGCCCGAAGCAGACCAAACAGGCCATCAGCTACAAGATCGTCCATATCTGGACTGTAGTGCAGTTTGGCCATAACACCCGAAGCAATAGAACGCACTAGAGGCAAATAATACTCCACCAACTGCCCCTGCAGTTCAGAATCTCCGGTATCTTTATAACGTTTCCATAGAGTGTCTATATCCAACTTCGCACCACTTGCAGAGCCAAAAGATATCGCTGGTAATTTTAGCACAAAAATAAAAATTTTGATACACAAAAAAAGCGAAGCGATTAAAATCGCCCCGCTCCTTCAACTGAAGTCCAGCACCTATAACTGCTGGCCCTTCATCTGCTCAAAGAGGATACTAGCTAAACCTACACCACCATTTTCAGACCAGGCCTTAGCTCTCTCTTGGTCGAGCATACCGCTAAACATCTGCTCACCTTGACCGCCACCCATGAGGCCGCCCTCTTCGCCACCAGCGCACTTGCGCATCTGGGCTAACATCTGATTGAGGAAGACACTCTCCAACTGCTGACAAGCCTCACGCAACTTAGTTTCATCCTGAGCTGCGGAGGGAGCCGAAGAAGTAGCCGCCTGAGCTAAAGATCCAGGGGTAAATCCTTCTATCTGCATAACTTCCCTCCAAACTTAACTAATATTAGCTCTTAATCTGGTTGGTCATTCTCATCATCTCATCAGCGGCCTGAACACCCTTCTGGTTCATTTCAAAAGCGCGCTGGGCCTGGACGATGGAGATCATCTCTTCCACAACATTGATATTGGACTTCTCTAAGTGGCCCTGAGCTAAAACACCTAAACCGTTCTCACCAGGTACACCCTCAGTCTTCGCACCAGCCACAGGGGTCTCAACGTAGAGGTTACCACCGATAGCCTGCAAACCGCTGGGATTCAAGAAGCGGGTCAACTTAACTTGGGCGATCTTCTCGGGCTGGCCATCGCCATCAATGCGAATACCGAAGACCTCACCGTTAGGACGAACCTCAACGTTAGTCACATCTTTAGGAATGTTGATGCCCAAAGACTGACCGCTACTAGTAACCAACTGACCCTTGTCGCCATCGTACTTGAAAGCACCGTCACGGGTGTAAGCGGAACTGCCATCGGGAAGGCTGACTTTGAAGAAGCCGTCACCCTGGATAGCTACATCGTAAGGGTTGTTAGTCTTCTGCAAGGAACCTTGAGAGAACATGCGCTCGGTAGAAGAGGCACGAACACCCATACCGATCTGGGTACCAGCAGTAGCTTCGGTTCCAGGATCCTTCATAGTAGCATAAAGGAGGTCTTGGAAGTCAACGCGAGTCTTTTTGAAACCAGTGGACTGCACGTTAGCTAAGTTGTTAGAAATGTTATCCATATTCATCTGCTGGGCCATCATACCAGAAGCCGCAGTGTAAAGCGAACGCATCATATGCTTTGTTCCTCCAATTTTTTAATTTTTCTGGCCTCCTGTTTACTGTAAATCTAACAAAAGGCCTTTATTTTTTAATACTACTGTTTAACGAACCTGACCGACGCTGTTAGTTCTCTCTAACATCCTGTCATTGGCCTGGAGAACCTTCTGGTTGGCCTCGTAGTTACGAGTTACCATCATTAAGTCTACCATCTCGTTAATGGCGTTGACGTTAGCCATCTCGATGTAGCCCTGCTTGAGTTGGAAATTGTTCGTAGCACTGACCTTAGAAGTAGCCGCAAACTGATTGTCGCCTGTGCGCTTGAGCTGGCCATCATTCTCGAATACGGTAACTAAAATCTTGTCGATGGGTTTGCCATCACTGGAGATAATACCATCGTTGGATACAGTGAAGTTGCTTCCCTGAAGTTTGATGGGACCGCGATGACCCATAACCTGAGAGCCATCAGCCGTCACTAACTCACCGTTAGTGGCTAAGTGGAAGTTACCAGCGCGGGTGAAACGCAAACCATCTTTAGTCTGAATGGTGAAGAAACCGCGTCCGTTATCATCCAAAGCCATATCAAAGGGATTGCCTGTCTCTTTCAAAGAGCCTTGAGCACTGTGGGTAACAGAACTGGTGGAAAGTCCGCCAGAGATCTCTACACCAGAAGCACCAGAGAAATCAGCAGAGGTCTGATGAATACCATCCATATCACCAACTTCACGATTTAAGATCTGATTAAAAGAAGAGATCTGGGTGCTCTCCTTACGAAAACCAGCAGTACCTACATTAGCCAAGTTATTAGTAATGACATCTTGTCTTGCGGCTTGGGTCATCATACCCTGAGCAGCCATTCTCATTCCTTCAAGCATCAGAACACCTCCGATAATATTTACTAAAAAACTCTGTGCGAGTCCTAATCTTCATCTTCTGCACAGATTCTAACTTATTATTGACAAAAAGCGATTATATAAAATGTAAACTCTTTGTTCTATTCAAAATTACTTTGCTCGTCTTTGAGATCATTTAACTCCTGAGCAAAGGTTATAATTTCAGCCATAAGAGAGTACAGATCACCTGGAATTACGCTCTTTTCATCCTTTTGTCCATCGTTATTTTCTCTTAATTCATCCATTAGATCTCTACATTTACCCCTTCCAATGAAGAAAAATCTTGTTCAGAGATAAAATCTTCCCTCTCAATATCTAAAGAACTCCGCAGTTGAGCAACAAAATTACCCGTTATCCAACCACTCTCGTTTAAACGATCTTCCAAGACGGGCAGATAAGCCTCTACGAACGCTAAAATTTCCTCATCGTCAACACCGACATTGACATCAATAACACCCTCACTTATATCGGCGGTGAAATAAAGGTCACCCAAATACTCAGTTTTAACCGAAAATTCTAGACGAGTATCATTGAGATCAACGACACGCCCTACCCCTTCTTTCCATTTGTAACGTATCCAAACTTCAGCCGATTCTCCCTTGTAGAAGCGCAGAGGAATCTGCATGTAGTAGAAGCCTAAAGAAGAATCTGGCTTGCCCTGATTCAAGAGGCGAGCCGCCTGCAAATTTTCTTCCATTCCCTTCAAAGTTGAGGGCAATTTGCCGTACAGAGTGGGATTTTCATCCATCATCTCGTGAAGTTGACGGAAGAGAGCGACCATCTCCCAGGGATCATCATCGCCTCCAACCCAAGTGAGTCCAGTCTCAATTCCAGCCTGTTTAGCACTGTCGAAGAGGGCTTTAGACATGCCTCTGCCCTTGCTGGAACCGCTCCCCTTCACTCCTCCACTAGGTTCGGCCGTCAATTCTCCCAACAGACCTGGCACTTTTTCCAAAATTTCCAAAGATCGGCTCGAAAGTTTATTGTTACTGTCTATCTTCAATTGCCTCAACTCGTTCTGCAAATTGAAGAGTTGCTGACCTAATTGAGGATTGGTGGCGATAAAATTACTCAATGAGGTTATATTTTGGCTGGTTAAGGGCAATTGATTGGCCTGTAAAAAACAGGTGGCTCCAATTCTGGCATTGGCTACAGTAGTATTGGGAGCGGGTGGCAATTGGGCCAGAGCCTTCTGGGTACTCTGGAAGGTGGCCTTATCCAGTGGCAGACCATGTTCTAGCATAGAGTTAGCTAAACTCAAATTGCCCTCTGTGAGAGGTACATTCATTTTAGCTAGTGTCTGTCCCACCGCCTGATTATCGAGCGAAGAAAACGGAGTAGTGGCCACATTGAGTACGACCGTACCATTCTGCTGTTGATTAGAGACGGTAACATTTAGAGGCTGTCCTACATTGAGTTCGCTTCCTGAATTGGCTTGCATAGTCGTATTGCCAAAGCGCAGATTGAAAGAACCGTCCTCGTTGCGCCCCGTCACCATGCCGAAAAGATTTTGTCCTGGCTGAAATTGGAATGGGTTGGCCGTTCTAGCCAAAAGAACACCAGTCCCCATAGCAGGGGCAAATCCACCGCCACCAACTGAAGAGTTTACGCCAGTGAGTGCGGCCTTCCCAACCATATTACCAAATTGAATACCCAAAGGTTGCATAAAAAACTTCCCTCCGCTCTGATTTGGCCCATTTTAACACAAGTGGAGGATGGAGGGAACATCTACAGAACGGCCACCCTGCAAAATATAAGGAAAATAGAAAGAACGAGAATGCAAGAAACGCTATTTATTCTCTGTGCGGTTATTATAATTGCTCTGGCTTTCGACTACGTGAACGGTTTTCACGATGCGGCCAATGCTATCGCTACATCAGTTTCCACACGTTCCCTCTCTCCAGGTAAGGCTGTAACTATCGCCGCTGTCTTCAACTTTATAGGTGCTTTTCTCTTTACAGGAGTAGCTAAAACTATCACTAGCGGAATAGTCGTGGGAGATGCCACAAACAGACAATCACTCATCCTAGCCGCACTGATGGGAGCCATTATTTGGAATATAATAACATGGTACTTTGGCCTCCCCTCTTCCTCTTCACACGCCCTAGTGGGCGGTCTGGTGGGCGTAGGTATAGCCCACGTTGGAAGCCAGGGAGTAATCTGGAGCGGAGTCGTCAATAAAGTTATCGCTCCAGGTCTCATCTCACCGATCATAGGTATATTTTTTGGTTATCTATTTATGCTGGCCATCTACTGGCTCTTGCGCAACGCTAGTTCCAGTATAGAGAACAAATTTAAATACGCTCAGTGGTTCTCTTGTATGCTTATGGCCTTCTCTCAAGGTTCTAACGATGCCCAAAAGGTCATGGGTATCATAACTTTAGCCCTATTCAGTGCCAGCACGGCTGGAATCATATCGAGCGACATTCAACCGACGACCGATGTGCTGTGGCAAACTAAATTTGCCTGTGCCACAACCATAGCTCTAGGAACCTCAGCGGGTGGCTGGCGCATAATTAAGACCATAGGCTCTAAGATCGTCCGCCTCAAACCTATCAACGGCTTTGTGGCCGATGCCACTTCAGCTTCTATCATACTTTCAGCCGCCGCTTTAGGTATGCCGATCTCCACCACACACGTCGTCACCTCCAGTATTATGGGTGTCGGTGCAGTGAAACGCTTTAACGCCGTACGTTGGAGCGTAGCGGGCAATATCGTTGGAGCTTGGGTTATGACCTTGCCTGCCTCGGCGTTTATCGCTTGGTGTTCTTATTACGTCATCAAACTTATCGACCCAGGATTGTAAAACTTTCCACAATTAAAAATAATTACTCAAACTTATCTAAGTGATAAATAGAACAAGGATATTACCATATTTTACAACATAATAAAATAATGGTACAATGCCTGATAAAAATAAAAATGTGAGTTATATCGTCAATGAAATTTAACAAACGTTTCATTTGTGCTTTGGCGTGTCTGACGCTTATAACAGGGTTCCAGCACTATGCGCGTGGAGAGGGTACTTCTGAAGGCGTAGATACAGTCCAATCATCGGAGTCGCAAACCGATGTTGGAGCGGATTCGAGTAAACAATACGAAGAACAGCTTCCAGCTGATTCTCCTGATTCGGCTACAAAGTCCGTAAAGGCCAATATTGCTGAAAATTTACAAAAAGAAGCAGCTCAGAGAGGCTACGACGCAGATAATTCCGAGATTAAAAACGGAGAAGATGCGGTCAATCAGATGTTGCGCTCAATCAGCGGAGAGTCTGAATTTGACATCAACGGTGCTTCTAAGAATTTTACGCTGGAAAAGAGTATCGATTATGCTCTAGAAAATAATCCAGATATTAAAGCCGCCGATGAAAATATTGTTCAAGCTGAGGCCAGATACAGGCAGGCTCAAAGCCTTAAGAATCTGCGTTTTTCTGTCGGCAACAGGCTAACTTATCAGCCTAAGACGATAAGTGGCGGCATGGTTGTAACCGATCCTCTGGCCAACAGCTTGA
>JAFSXH010000172.1 GCA_017444165.1 bacterium
AGATCGCTAATATAACCCCAATAATCCATATTTTCTTCGTAAATTTTACCATAGGCATCATCTATTTCTTTAAACTGCTCCTACAGAGAGCCTCCAAAGGCCCTTTGCAACATTCGCGAATAACCTTTATGGGATCGTCCGCTCCTGCAGCCAATTCTAAGCGGTGGGCAAACACGTAGGGAACTAGGAAAGAGACATCTTCAGCGGTGACATAATCGCGAGCCTTCTTCAAAGCGCAGGCCTTGAGTGCAGGCAACATTAAAACTAAACTGCGGGTAGATATACCTTGAGCTACGTAGGGTGATTGGCGGATGGCATTGGCCATATCTACCAAACATTGATTTATGCGATCATCGACGTAAATAAAGTTGTCTATAGAAGCTCTCGCCTCTATGATGGCACTCTTGGGAACTTGTGGGAAGTTTTTACCCGCTGGTGTTCTTCTCTCTTGGATACTGCGCAAGACATCTAACTCGGATTCCCTATCTATATTAGCCATGCGTATCTTGAAGAGGAAACGGTCGTGCTGAGCTACAGGCAAAGGATAAGTACCTGCCTGATCGCGTGGGTTTTGAGTGGCTATGACGAAGAACAACTGACCCAAGTTGTGAGACGTGTTATCTACAGTGACCTGCTTTTCAGCCATAGCTTCCAACATAGCGGCCTGAACCTTAGGTGAGGTACGGTTGATCTCATCGGCTAAGACTACGTGGGCAAAGAGTGGCCCTGGACGGAAGGTAAATGACGAAGTCTCTGGCTCAAAGATCGTCATACCCGTTATATCGGAAGGCAGGAGGTCGGGGGTAAACTGAATGCGGCGAAACATCGTTATGGGAGGTTCTGGCGTATCATTGTAAATAGAGTCTCCCAATGCTTTAGCCAAAGTTGTCTTGCCCGAACCAGGAAAATCCTCTAAAAGGACGTGACCATCGGCCAATATGGCTATAGTAATGAGATCTATAACGCGATCCCGTCCTCTGACAGCTCTCTTCAAACGCGCTTCTAAGGTTAAGATCAGATTGTAAGCCTTATCTAAAAGAGCCGCTCTGTTCTGAGCTTGGGGTTGCTGCATTCTGTTCACGAAAGTCCTCCTATATTTACTTCACAAATAACAGTGCAAAGGGATTGATAATACCCAACAGTCTGCGCCACCAGGGGGCTAGATTTTTAATTTCAGATTTCAATTGGGCATAACTCTCACTCACCTGTTGTGGCTGGGGAGCGGGCAGATAAGTGGTAAACTTTTCTTGAAAACCAAAGTCGCGCCGTACATGGTAGATTGTAAGGGCCTTCAAAGCGGGAATTTGATCGTAAAGACGCAAG
Source organism: bacterium (assembly GCA_017444165.1). Classification (GTDB taxonomy): domain Bacteria; phylum Vulcanimicrobiota; class Xenobia; order Xenobiales; family Xenobiaceae; genus RGIG3641. The sequence goes on from JAFSXH010000172.1 coordinate 1,324, forward strand.
GCAAACTCCTCTCTCGTCTCTCCTGAATGTCTTCTTACACCTACTTCTGCCAAAGAGAGCAGGGCGGCTTTATAGGCACTATTAGCCCTAACTAAACCTTCACCAAAATAGGCACTTAAATGGATATATATTTTGTAAATGTAAAGGCCTATGACGAAACAGATGGCTAAAAATGCCAATACTATGCCGCCGGATTTGAAGAGCATGCGCATGAAGTTTTGGAAGTCGAACGGTTTGGTCACTTCTCCCTCTTCATTGGTCGTCTCTTCTTTAGCCATATCACCTAACATCTTTTGGAGATCGGGATCGGGGGCCTCTTGGGGAGGATTATTCGATTTTTCGGGAGAGACATCGATGGGATACCAACCGATACCCTGCACATAGACTTCACACCATGAATGGGCCGTTCTGCCCATAATCAATAGGGAGGGTTTACCATAACGAAATTGCGATTCTACAGCGTATCCCTCGCCTATTCTCGCAGGAATGCCCAAAGAGCGGCACAGATACGCTAAAGCGTTAGAATTGTGAACACAGTAACCAACGCGATCTCCAAAGAGAAATTTAGCCACTATATCTCTGTCATCGGATATGTTTACACTGCTATCATAAGTGCAATTTTTATCCATCCATAATTTGAGAGCTACCACTTTAGCAATCTGGTTATTGGAATAACCTTTAGGCAAATACTCTTGGCAAGCTTTTAGAGCTAAATCTTTGTAACGATTATCATTAGGCAATTGGGTGTAATAATCTATATCGCTCTTAGACCATTGAGGATTATTTAAGCGTGCCTCCAGCAGTTTCGACAATTCCTTGTAATAGCAATTAGAATAGACTTTATAGGCCATGATAAATTGGCTACTATTTGGATTAGAACAAGCCTCCATCTTGTGAGGATTTATAAGGCCAAAAGGTACACTCAATCCCTGGATCAGAGCGACTTTTGTCTCTACTGGTTTGCACATCTGGGGGTTTACGGGTGGAGCGGTTAAAGGATTCTTTCCGTCCTGAGAGGGGAAATTGGCGGCCACATCGTGATCATAACGCCCCGTTGTATCTTCAACTAGCTTCAATCCATTAAAGAAACTTTTGACTGAAGAGCGGAAGTAATACGCCCCTTCGTAAGGATCATAATCATCATTGAACAGAACGACGGCTACAGGTTTGTCTTCTGGCGGAGGAGATTGATCTTCACTTTTGTTGTCGTTATTGTCTTTGTTGTTTCCGTTCTGATCTTTATTTTGATTGTCCTTATCTCCTTGGTCTCCTTGATTTCCAGAATCTCCGTCTTTATTCTGATCTTTGTTCTGATCCTTGTTTTGCTTATCTTTATCTCCTTGATTCCCTTGGCCTCCTTGACCATCAGAATCCTTGTCTTTGCCGGAATTTTGCTCTTGATCGTTTCCTTGAGTTGCACCGAGTAACTGTTCTGGAAGTTGTTGACGCAGATCTCGCAAAGGCAAGAAGACACCCACTAATATAGCTATGAAGAATATGAATATGAAATCTATCAAGAGGCTCCTTTTATTGAAACGCCCTGCCACTAAGAGAACGAGAGCTCCTGTTAAAAAGACACCTGCGGCAATAAAGAAGGGAATAGGATTCCAGCCATGGGACCAGAGAGGATCTACAAAGAAATAAGGTCTGCTTATAAAA
>JAFSXH010000015.1 GCA_017444165.1 bacterium
ACGCGCTCCCATAGAGGTACAGGTCTTATCTATGGCCTCCAAAAGACTGCCTTTTCTTTCGCGCCCTAAAAGAGTCTCCACCAGCTCAAGATTGCGGCGAGTCGTCATATCTAAAATTAAATTACCCCGATAAGATAACAGCTTTGGCAATTTAAACGGTATCTTATGCTTAAATGATAATTTTTTAATGTAATCTAACATACCCGCCAAAGCGATAACGGATGAATGTAGATTGGCAAACCCTAAACCATCCAAACTGACTAAAAAGAATTCCCTTTTGAGAAGCTCATTAGCCTCTGAAAAATTTAACTTGAAGGCATATTCAACAATACTGACATCTTTTAACTGGGCCTGTAATCTTTCGCGCAAATTATGGCCATCTTCACAGTTGATATCTCCTGAAAAGATTATCTCCGCTGGTCGGAAGCGCAAGATCTCTTCAACAACCTGCTCAGAGTTCGATTCAAATTCACTTCCCAAGAGATCTCCTGTACTTACATCAGCGGCCGCCAAGCCTAACTTATCTTTCACAATGAAGATGTAAATTAAGTAATTGTGATCTTTTTCATCTAAAACTTGCAGATCCAAGATAGTTCCAGCCGTGACAATGCGCGTAACTTCACGCGGCACTAGTCCTTTACATTCGGCAGGATTAGCCGTCTGTTCAGCTACAGCCACTCGATGCCCCTTATTGACTAACCCTCGCAGGTAATAATCTAAAGACTGCAGAGGAATGCCTGCCATAGGAATCTTTTGTCCCCCGCCCCCATCCTTAGCGGTCAAAACTATCTCTAAATCGCGAGCAAAGATCTTGGCATCTTCACCATAAGCCTCGTAAAAATCGCCACACTGCATTAAGACTAAACAATCTGGAAAGGCTTCTTTCAGACCGTAATACTGCTGAAATAATGGAGTTAGAGTTTTATCTTTAGTCATTTTTTATTCCGTTTCAAAAATTACTTTATTGACAATATCTTCAACAGACAAACCAATTTTAACCTTTTTTATCCCCATGTTCTGCGAAACCATCAACATAAATAGCTGGTTTTGGATAATTTCGGCAGATATACTCACAGGCTCCACAACCCACGCAACGATTAGGATCGATAACTAACTCTATCTTTTGAGGATCGCCATCTGAAGGGACGAGTTTTATGGCTTCGTTGGGACAAAATTTAACACAAGCCCGACAAGTTTTGCCTTTAGTGTTGCGACAAAGCTCCCTTTTCCACTTTGCCAAACCGATCTTTATGGAACTCTTGCGCTCCAATGTTACAGGCAAGATTGCTCCTGCTGGACAGACTTGAGAACATTTATTACATTCTGGATGACAGTAACCATGTTCGAAAGACATAGCAGGCTGATTTAAATTCAACAGACCAAACTTAGGATCAATAACAATATGGCTAGCCTTCACATTCAATACTCTATTGGGACAACTGCTCACACATAATTGGCAACCGATACAACGATGGTGAAAATTAGTGAAACTTTCTGCTCCAGGAGGTACAATATAATTTTCTCTATCTGGACTCTCTCTCACTAAATTTCTAGATTTTTTACCTTCACTGGCCCAAGTTTGAGAAAGATCCACTGTCAGCAATGCAGTAGCCGAACCTAATAATTTTAATAAAAAACCACGCCTAGAATCCATAACGATCCCTTACCTTTTAAACTATTACT
>JAFSXH010000173.1 GCA_017444165.1 bacterium
GCTGTGGCCCCTGGTATGAATATGGCTGTGCGTACAGTTGTGCGCATGGCCGTGGCTGCTGGTCATAGAGCCTTTTGTGTTGAAGGCGGCATTGAGGGATTGATCAACGGTACTTTGAGAGAGTACAAGTGGATGGATGTAACTGGCTGGGCTGGTTTAGGTGGAGCTAAAATTAATACTGGCCGTGAAAATCCCACTTTAAGTGCTGAGAAGATCAAGAACATTTCTGATAAGATCAAGAGCATTCGTGAAAACTTGAAAAAGAACAATATCAACGCCTTGGTGATGATCGGCGGTTTAGTCGGTTATGAAATAATCGCTTCTCTCTCAAAGCCAGAGCTCGGTATTAATATCCCCATGATCTGTATCCCCGCTTCTATCGACAATAATCTGCCTGGCAGTGATTTCAGTATCGGAGTAGATACGGCTCTCAACAATATTGTCAACTGTGTAGACAAGATTAAGAGGTCGCAGACGGTCAGCAGACGTTGCTTCTTGATCGAAGTTATGGGTAACAAGTGCGGATACTTGGCTTTGATGAGTGGTCTGGCTTCGGGTGCAGAACACGTCTACATAAATGAAGTATCGAAAAAGACTGAGGATTTCCTGAAAGATATTGAGTTGTTGAAGTATGAGTTTAAGAATAGCTCTCGTCGCGTCGGTCTGATTATTAATAACGAAAACGCTAACTCTTACACAACAGAGGAGTTAGAGAGAATGTTTGAGATCGAGAGCGAGGATATTTACGATGTGCGCAAAGCCATCTTGGGCCATATTCAGCAAGGTGGCGATCCCAGTCCCTTTGATCGCACTTTCGCGGCTCGTATATCTGAGTACGCTATGGATTGGCTCTGCAACGAAGTTTTCAAGGCTATGGATGAGAAGCGCGAATATGATGAGGACGATCACGTCTTTGTCGGTTTTGCCGAAGGTAAGTATAAACGTTATGGCATCCATCGTTATGCCAACATGGTCAACAATCAATTGCATCGTCCTGTTATGCAGTGGTGGGAAGATTTGATCAAGTTGAATGACGATCTCTCCGAGAGATGTAATGAAGACTAAAGATTGGTTGTAAATATTTGAACCCATAAAAAAGGGTCGAGACGTGAGTCTAGACCCTTTTTTATGCGGTTCCTTTTAAGTCGTATTTTCTAGCTATTCAGCCCTTTTCTGAATTTATCGATCAGATCGAGCTTAGTCTTTAAGAGTTTATCAGTCAAGGATACGTGGTAGATGTGAGGATTGCGCATTCTCAACACGCCTGGATCTAAGCTGGCGAGATCTCTCTGGCGGTTAGCCCTCATCTCTTCTAAGCTTGGAGCGGGGCGAGTGCGGCGGCCGTCTTGCCAGACGGTCTCTAAGATATTCTCTATTCTGGAGATCTTCGCTTTGGGGAGGACTCGATAGACATCTTTTTCGATAGGATGGTGCAAGACGAGCTCTTCGTTCTCTTCAGGATGTTCATCGGCCAGACCTATGAGATCGGCGGTGGCCAGACCGCGCTCATCGTAGATGCGCCAGGCTGTCTTGTGGGCGGGGTTGATCATTTTGGATATAGAGTTGGAGAACTTCATGGCGGGAACCCACTTGCCATCTCTCTCTAAAGCTACCAACTTATAGACTCCACCTAAAGCCGATTGACCATCAGAGGTGATCAGGCGTGTGCCTACTCCGTAGGTGAGTCGTTTAATGATCTTTTCAGGGTCCATGTTGAAGCGTGTCGCTTCATCGCGTATCTGTTCATCTATCTGGGCTATGGTGATCTCATCTAAATCGTTAGACAAAACGATGCAGGTATTGGGGAAGCCTGCTTCATCTAACATTTTAGCTACCTGGACGGACAGATAAGCCAGATCTCCTGAATCGATGCGCACGCCGATAGGCCTGTAACCCTTGGCTTGGAGATCTTTAAATACTTTAATGGCGTTAGGTACGCCGCTGTTTAAGCTGTCGATAGTGTCGACTAAGAGCAGGCAATTGTCAGGATAAAGTTCGGCGTAGGCTTGGAAGGCTTCTAATTCTGTCTTGCCCATAGCCATCCAGGTTTGGACCATGGCGTGGGAGTGAGTCCCTTTGGGAGGCAAGCCCAAAGCGTAGGAGAGGCCAACGTTAGAGGTGTAATCACAACCACCGATCAGGGCGGCTCTGGCTCCTTGATTTCCTCCCATGCCGTGGGCGCGGCGCAGACCAAATTCCATTAAGAGACGAGAACCGCAACTGTGGCGTATGCGCGAAGACTTAGTGGCGATCAACGTCTGGAAGTTGATAATGTTGAGAAGCGGAGTCTCTAAAATCTGGGCCATCGCTAATGGTCCCTCAACCATAGTCAGAGGAACTTGAGGGTGGACTACGCGCCCTTCGGCTACAGCTTTAACTGTGATCTTCTTGAAATTGCCCTCGCGGCGGAGATAGTCTAAGAAATCATCCTGAAAGACTTTGTTGCCTTTGGGGTCTTTTTCTTGAGCCAAATAATGTAAGGTCTCATCATCGAAGTGAGCTTCTTCCATCCAATCTAAGAGCCACTCTAAACCTGCGCTTATACAGTAACCCGCCTGGTGAGAACCGTAATCTGGATAATGGCGGAAGAAGTGGTCGAAGTGGGCTCTCTGTTCATGTAAACCAGCTTTGAAATATAGTTGAGCCATGGTTAGCTGGTACATGTCGGTAAACAGTATACCCTGGGTCAAGTTGTTGAGATCTTGTTTCATAATTTTTGTATCTCTCCTAACGTCCTAAAGCGGCGTAACTCGCACCTAACAAGTTAGCGTCCTGAACTTTGACTATGGAAAAAGTGACTTTATCACCAATCAGAGTAGGCAGTAATTTCTCTACGTAGGGGGCTAATTGGGGATCTTGCCAGTAGCGGCTTCCTTCGGCCGTTATGCAGAAACTGCCCTCGTTGCCAAGAGCGTGGATGAAGCCCGCTAAACTTACGGCTATGTACTGAGCCGAGCGGGTCAGAATGGCTTCGGATAGTTCATCGTGATCGTTATCGCGCTTGGCTACTAGTACACCAGTACCCGCATAGGGATCGAAGTTGGTCTCGCCAGGGCGGACGGCAGCGTACAAGAAGGGGAGGTAGTAACCAGCCAAGGCTTTTTCAAAGCGATGACTTCCTGGAGTGTCTAATCTCTGATCCATAAAATCGTCATAAATGTTGAGATAAGGAGGCGTAAAGTTGCCTGACTCCAAATTGACAGCCATCGGCTCGCCGTTCCATTGTAATTTGCTCAACTTATTCTCAGGGCTGATAGGCACAAAACCAGCCATATTCGTGCCCGTACCCGCGATCAGACCGATAAAGTGGTCGTATTTATGAGAATTGGCTCCCGCACCAGCTAAGAGAGTGGCCACGGTGTCATTCAAAACGGTGATCCGTCCAGGCTGATAACCTTGATCCTTGAAGGCTTGAACCAACATCTTGCCCACCAATTGGCCTTCAACGCCGTCAACGTGAACATCTTTCGTCCAGTGGATGAGGCTGGCATCGGCTTCGGGTGTAGACTGAGCCGCGTAAGAGAAACAGTAACCGATGGGCAGGTTAGGAGCTGGATTGAGTTGGAGTGCTAAACTGGCTTGAATAGAGAAGAACTCCTCTGCAGAAACATACTTGCCGTGGCGACCGGCGGGAACTTGAGATTTAATGGGGCCAGCTACTAACTCATAAGTTCCATTGGCATTTAGTTTGACAATAGCCGCTCTGACATTCGTTCCGCCTATGTCGACTACTAAGACTTCACCTTGCAAGTGTTCGGGCGGTTGTTGTAAGTAGGAGGGGATGGCTTTGATCTCGTGTCCATCTTCTAATAAGCCCTGTTTGATCTTTTCACAGAGTAAATCCACAGTCTCCATTAATTGGGTGTGATTTAGTTGAAATTTAGCTACGAGAGCATCCGGAACTGCCATAATATATCGATCCTCAAGCAAAAAAATCTAAGGTGTTTTGTAAAGCTAGCACCAAACCTAGATAAGCGCGACACTCCGCTAGGCTGCCGCTCAACAGGGGAGTTAAACGATACCAGGCGTGAAAATCTTCGCCTAGTCCTTTCAAGATGGTAATACATCTTTTAGGAAGCTCGCCCACAGATACGCGCTCGCGAGGCGAGCTATTCACTCTTTGCGAATTTAGCCCTTTTGTTAGGTCTTTTAAGAAGTTGAGAGACTCTATCTGCATAATTAGCCTCTTCTCTCGCTCTCTGGCATAAATTTGTTGGCGAATATCACTCAATGCGGGTGAAGTCAGGCTCTCTTGCGCCCAGAGAGGCAATCCTTTTAATCCTGGTCTTTCTAAAAGTTTGTCGCTGTAAGCTTTCTCTGGTTTTACGATGGGAAAATTTCCTAAGATCTGGCGATCTAAAGCGGCTTGCCAGAGCCACAAAAAACGTTTGAAAATATAATCTTTGTCTTCTTGATAGAGATCTAAAAGGGGGAGTGGGACGGAGCAAATGGCCTGGTTGACTATTTCTTCCAAATCGTCAGGAGTAACTTTATAGATCAATTTCTGAGGTGGGGTAGGAAAATTAATTAAGCAAAAACTTCCCTCGCTCCAGCGGCCAGGATAACCATCGCGCACAATTTTACACAACCTTTCTAAAGTCCAACCTTCAGGAGCATCTTTCAATAAAGAACTCAATCGAGAGATTCGCCAATGCGCAGGATGTGTTTGGAGGTTGTGCAAAAACTTTTCCATGAATAGTGATACCTTTGATCCCAATATATATAAATCTTCTGCCGAAGCTCTCGAGACCTTGCGAGGTGAGGGCATAAATATTAATCACCGTCTCTGCGCCAGAATCTGCGCTCTGGCTCGCCGCCCTATACTCTTCTCCTGGGCCTTTTTAGAAGAGGCCGCTGACTCTCAGGATTTTGCTAAGTGTCTGCAAGATAAACGCTGGAACGAAGTAGATTTAGAGGATCTGAAAAAAATTCAAGAGATCCTCGATCCTTTGGAGGCTAAAGCCCAGTACACTGATGGTGTTTTGAAAGTTTTTACTGCCGATGAAGATATTGTTATAACTAGCACGGCTCTAACTCTCAAAGAGGAAAATAGAGGTTCAATTCTTCCTCAAGTAATGGGCTTGAGTGATCCTTCTGCTCTTAAGGGAATCCTTTGGGACCGTCAGCGTCTGGAAGAATCATCCCTGGCTCTTTTGGACAGCGAAGATACCGCCCAATTGATCGAATCTTTTCGTTATTTGTTCAGAGCGAGTGTAACCTGTGGGCAAGATCCTATGGGCCTTTTAGTTACAGCTCTAAAGAGGGGCAAAAAAGAATTATCTTTGGAAGTGACTCGCCAGGTGCGCGACAATTTAAATCGCGATCTGGGCCGCGCCTTAGAAAATCTCTTAAGTGAAGATCCTAAAAAATTCAAAGACGCACTCTACTATTTTAACCGTCCTGAACAAGAGCGATTTAAAAAGGTATTGCAAGTTATCTTGTTGCCTGCCCTCTTGCCTATGGTCAAGCAAGAAACTTTTCGCTCCCAATTGTTGCCTAGTCTTTGCCACATCTCTCCTTTGATAGAATCTGTTCAGGAGCTTACGCCTTTTTTAGACGCTCTTTTGGATGATTTGGATTCAATGGAACTCTCGGAGCGTTTTGCCATCTCTGGATTTATTTTTGATCTAGCTTATAAATTTAAAGATCTCAAGGGTTATCTGCTCAAGCGTTTTCAATCCACTAACGTTTCTAACGATCTAGCTTTTTTAGGTAACATTTTGGCTCGTTTAACTTTGGAGGATGAGGAATTTTTATCAATTTCTGATCGTTTAGTTGAACTTTTTATAACGCATGGTACAGATATTGGTTTGGCCAGACGTTTGCGGGTGACATTTAGATTTTTAGGGACTTACATTTTAAGTCAGTTATCTGAAGCGAATAATATGGCTAAATTGAGTGAAGCCCAACGCATGTTTGTGGTAGCTTTATGGAATGATTTTCGTCTTGCAGGTTCTGAACATAAGCATGAAGATGAACATGATGAAAGCTGTGATTGTGCCGAAGAGGAGTTAATCAGTATTCGCCAGGTGAATAAGTTTAATTTATCTTTAGACTCTGAGGAGTTGAAAGATAAGTTTGCCGACTTTGTCATCAATCGCCTTTTGGAAAAGGACAAATCGGCTACTTTGGCTCTGATACACACCAAACAGCTCGATCTTCCTGAAGTTAAAGAGATTTTACAAAATTTGGACAACAAACGCTACTCGATCTATTCTTTCCTCTTTGAAGAGGCCTGTTATTTAGCTTCTCCAGATAATGAGCTAGTTTTGCAATTGCTGGCCTCTTGTGGTTCGGGAGCGTTGGAGTTTAGTTTCAAAGTTGTCAGCGAGGATGCCGCTCTGGAATCGGGTGGTGAAGCGAGGAAGATCGCCACTCTGGGCCTTCTCTTACAGCGTATAGATAAGAGTAATTCTCAAGTTAAGGCTAGAGTTGATGAGATGATCGCCCAAGCCTTGCATTTTCCCAGTCTCTTTGCCCGTCCTCAACATCCTATTTTGCCCATAGTTTGGCAGAGCTTGGGTAATTTAGCTTCTGTTGCGGGCATTGAAGAAAATTTGCGCCAGGCGGCTTTAGATCGTCTAGTGGAGGATCTCAGTAATTATCCTCAAGAGAAGATTGAGGCTATGTTAGCTATTTATCGCCAAGCTGGTCAAGAGATCAAGAGCAAAATTGAATCTTCTCTGCGCCAAATTTTGCAAGATCCTCAACCTGATCGCAAGGTTCTGAAATATTCGCTAGAGGGTCTCTACAAGCTCTTGCAAGATGGGCCTATGTTAGTAGATATTGAAAAGCTCATCTCTATGCTCTGTCGCACTGTTTTGAGCAAGGCTAGTGAACCCAGTTTAGAAGAGATCATGCGCCAGATGTTGAGCGACAATGCTCAGGGGGACGGAACTCAATTTTCTGTAGCCTGGAACCATGAAGATCGCACTATGGCTCTGAAGATAGTGGGAGCGGCCGCTTGTCATAAGGACGCTTCGGAGCGTCTCCATCGCCTCTTCGTCTATCGTCTCTTCTCCTTTTTGGATGATTGGTTCCAGGGAATCGAGCGGGGCAAGAATCTTTATGCCTATCGCGGCAATCCTATCTGGGCTTTTTTGAGTGAACTTTTAGTCGAAGATACCTCTGAATTTACTGCCGATTTAGCTAGAACGGCTGCAGTTCGTCTCATGTCTGATTACGGTCGCCGTTTAGAAGGATGTGATTTGGCTCAAAGTGAGACGGCTCAAAAGTTCCTCTTAGCTGTCTTGCGCGTCAATCGTGAGAAGACGTACAAGGTCAACGGCGTAGAGGTCAATTTGAGCAACAATATTTTGAGGACGATGATGGAAGTTACCCGCAACTCTCCACCTGAAAACAAGGTAAGTTTTAATCTTCTGCACGAGTTGGTACATGAAGATATTTTGCCCAAGCGGACTAAAGAGGACTTACATCTCTTTTTAATCGCCATGGAGAGAGAATAGAAATGTTCACGGCGCGAGCTCGTGAATTTCGCTCGTTGGCTTGAACGAGAACACATCACGTGCAATGCATTGATGTTTACTTGATAGCTATGGGCAAAAATGCTAAGATGCAAGCAGATTAATGAGGGGGGATCTTTTATGTCTGAAAAAACTGATGTTAATCGCGAGTATCGTGATAGGCTCTTTAAGTTCATATTTGGCAATCCAGAGAACAAAGAGTGGACTTTAAGCCTTTA
>JAFSXH010000174.1 GCA_017444165.1 bacterium
CTTCAAGGAAGGTCACTAAAGTTTATCGAGCTATAACTTTTGGAGTCCCCAAAGAACCAGAGGGTTTCATCGATCAACCCATAGCTCGTCATCCCACTAATCGCAAATGCATGGCCATTCGTCCCCAAGGCAAAGAAGCCAAGACTGCCTACAGAGTTCTGGAGGCTTACGGCAAAGAGTACGCTCTTTTGGAACTGCACATATTCACAGGCAGAACTCACCAAATAAGAGTTCATTTGAGCTGGTTAGGCTGTCCCATTGTAGGTGATCTTTTGTACAAACCGCGCCCAAACGTGTGGAACTTACAAGGTCAAGCCCTGCACTGTGGTTATTTATCCTTTGCTCATCCCATAAGCGGCGAAGAATTGAAGTTTTCCAGCGATCTGCCCAGAGAGTTGCAAAGCATGTTGGAAGACTTGAGGCAAAGGTTCCCGATTATCTCCTGATCGTCACTGGTTGTGGCAATCTAGGTTTTTCGCTCTTCTGAGTCTCTGTGTATGGTTCGTTTACATCGTGATACTTTATATTTACGCGTCCTGAAGTTTCATCGTAATCTGTCTCTACGCTGTAGACGTGTTGTCCTGGTACAATAGGAAAAGGAATAGAAACACTCTTTTTGCCATTGAGTTTTATCGGAGTAGTCTGGATTAGATTTCCGTTGATGTGAACAATAAGGCTGTCATTTAACTTAGAAGGATCCACACCAGTAAAAACTTTGGGATTGCCCCACATTGCTCCAGAAGTGGCGTTATATTTACCAGGAACCATGCGCAAGGTTATCATCTTGGCTTTTTTGATATTGCCGCGCAGTATATCAGGAGCATCATCAGAGGAGATAGGGCCAACTTTTGAAATTAAGGTTCCATCGGCCCAAAGTTCAAATGTGCAGGTTCGTCCACTGGGAGCACTGTCGGCATAACCTACCAAGGATTCAAAATAATCATATTTTTCTTTCAACTCATACTGTATTGTGGCGGCCGCTTCTCCACCTAGTCCCAAGATGGAATGGTCAACTTCCATACCTTTAGTCATAGTGAATTGTTCATTTTGGGTCATGCAGTTGGTGAAGTAATGGTAGCGCAGGGCAACTAGAGGAACGTAAGCCGCCTCAGGCGCAGACCAGACGGGAAGAGAAATTAATAACAATGAAATTATCGCGAATATACTGGCGTTTCTGAATTTCAATTTAATTTACACCTTTCTAAATTATGTCGTATATGTATTGAAACTGTTTGCGGAAATATAAAACTTCTATAGATTCCATAGCTCCAGAACAGAAGAGAAGATCGTTAATTAAGTTTTTTAAACTGCGTCTCTCCTTGATCGTCATATCATTTGACTTATGCCTATTGAAATAATCTGGTATACTTATCCCCTCTCCTTTATAATTGTGAAAGCCTCCTGGGACTCTCATTAAAGTTATTCCAGAAGCAGAGTTTATAGAAGTGGTCGTCATGGCACTGCGCAAACTTAATGGAAATTCTCCTCGCGTTTGATAAAATCCGTGACGACAGAGGGATAAGCTCTTAGTGTCTTTTAATCCTTCAGCAAACACTAGGCCCAAAAGAAAATTGTTGCGAGCTACATTGGACATTCCCAAAGAGCGCAATATTTGAGCGCGAAGGTAATTGTTGCGCAGAGTCGTCTTCTTGGTGTCCATATCCATCCTCATAAAAAAGGCTGTGTGCAGACATTTCAAAGCTATATCAAAATGTTCTAATTTGAGCATGAGCCAGCCTAAACGATGAGATATGTCTGTGTATTTTCTTATATCGCCGAGTTTAAAGTAAGAACTCATAGCTTTACCATAAAATTGACAAGCTCTAGAGCGCATATTGAGAGCTTCAAGATTGTTGGCTAATTGTAAAAGTACGTTAGCGAGAATGTCGGGATACTTTTCTACAGATGGCAAAATAGCAATACAGGTAGAGAGAGATTGGATAAAATTTTCTTGATCGTAAAGTATAGAGGCTCTGTTAAAGTTAGAGGCGGCTATATTGTACTCATCGTTATTCTTATGAAAAATTTTCATAGCTCTGTCTATAGCCCTTATGGCTCTCTCGTGTTTGCCTGCATGGGAGTAAGCGATGGCTATATCCATAAGTATCTCGCCACATTTAGAAGAGCTGTTTCCTTCGGGCAGACGGTGTGCGTAATAATTGTGCA
>JAFSXH010000175.1 GCA_017444165.1 bacterium
CTGCTTACGCCTGTTTGGCGACGCGTGTTCCCGTGGGTATGGAAATTACAGCAGATCTGTTAGATAAGGTCGAGAGGGCAGAAAGGGTGTTCCTCGACCAGGGGTTTAGAGATTTTCGCGTGCGTATTATTGATAGAGATACGGCTAAGATTCAGATCCTTGAGGAAGAGTTTTTCCAACTGATTGAAAAGAAGAATAGGATAATTAAAGAAATGGGGGGCCTCTTTGAACATATACTTTTAGATTTAGAGGGACGAAGTGAGCGGACAAATTGAAGATATTTTGCAGATGGTTAGAGATGGTTCCTTGAGTGTGGAGGAGGCGCAGAATAAGTTGCGTGTTCTCCCTTTTCAAGATATTGGCTTTGCTAAGGTCGATCTCCATCGCAAGTTGCGTAAAGGTGTAGCGGAGGTCATTTATGGGGCCAGTAAGACTCCTGAGCAGATAAGATCTATCGTCAAGACTATGGTCGATAATGGAGAGAAGACCATCTTAGTTACTCGTCTCAAACCTGAAGCGGCTCAACTTTTGCAAGAGGGCAATTTTGAATTTTATTATGAGCCTCTCTCTAAGATGGGTATTGTGGGGAAGAAGCCTGAACCTAGTGGGTTGGGGTATGTTTTGGTAGCTACGGCGGGGACGAGCGATCTCTACGTGGCCGAAGAAGCCGCTTTGACAGCCGAGGCTCTGGGTAACAAGGTTTTGCGCCTCTATGATGTAGGTGTCTCTGGTTTACAGCGCACGTTGGCCCATTTGGATGAGATCGTTGGAGCTAGCGTAATTATCGTTATTGCGGGTATGGAGGGGGCGTTGGCCAGTGTCATTGGCGGATTGGCCTCCTGTCCCGTTATTGCTGTGCCGACTAGTGTCGGTTATGGAGCCTCCTTTCACGGACTCTCTGCCCTTCTGTCTATGCTAAATTCTTGTGCTAGTGGTATGTCAGTTGTCAACATAGATAACGGTTTTGGAGCTGGTTATATGGCTCACATGATAAATCACATGGAGGCTAAGAGATGAAGGCTATTTACTTAGATTGTTCCATGGGGGCCGCTGGTGATATGTTGGCAGGAGCCCTTTTAGATCTTTTGGACGATCCTCAAAGTTTTATCAATAGATTGAACTCTCTGGCCATTCCTGGCGTTAAGTTCTCTGCAAGTAAAGTGAACAAGTGCGGAATAGAGGCCCTTAAATTTAATGTTAAGGCAGAGGAATATCACCATCATGGAGATCATGGACACCATCACGAACACAGAGGACTCAGAGAGATAGAGGAGTTTATCGATTCTCTGGTCGATCTGGAAGAGAAGGTTCGCAACGATGCCAAAAGTGTCTATAAGATAATTGCCGAGGCTGAGTCTCACGTACATGGTTGTACTGTGGAGAATATACACTTTCACGAAGTGGGTACGTGGGATGCTGTGGCCGATGTGGTCTCTGTCTCTCTCCTTTTACACGAGTTGGGAGCGGAAAAGATCGTTGCTTCGCCTATCTGTGTAGGTTCTGGAACGGTGGAGTGTATGCACGGTATCTTGCCTGTACCCGCTCCAGCTGCGGCGCATATTTTGCGCGGTCTGCCTATCTATGCGGGAGATATTAAAACGGAACTATGTACTCCTACGGGGGCGGCCCTTTTGCGCTATTTTGCCTCGGAATTTATATCTATGCCGTTGATGAATGTTGAACGCATAGGTTATGGGGCAGGCAGTAAAGATCTCGTTCGGGCCAATTGTCTGCGCTCTTTCTGTGGAACGTGTGCAGAGTTGGCGGAGGATGATGAATTTAAGGATGAGGTTATAGAGCTAGTCTGCAATATAGATGATATGACGGGCGAGGAGCTAGGGGCAGCTTTGCGACAGATCGAGCAACTTGCCCCCTTAGATCTCTTTACTGTGGCGGTCAACATGAAAAAATCTCGTCCTGGAGTGCTGTTGGAGGTTATCTGCAGATCTGTGGACAGAGATAAATTTATAAGGGCCATATTCAAACACACCTCAACTATCGGTATCCGCACGAGGAGTTGTTCTCGCCATACCCTTAGAAGGGAACTCGAAAGCGTTAGGTTGCCAGTAGGTGAGGTGCGCTTAAAGAGATCTAGTGGTTACGGTGTGGAGCGTCACAAGTACGAGAGTGACGACATAGAGCGCGTGGCTAGAGATTCTGATCTGAGCTTTGCTGAGGCTCGGGAGCTGGTTCAACAGCTCGATCACTCGATTTAGCTTTGACAAATTCTTCTAAATCTCGCAGACGCTCGCGCAAAAGTTGGGGATCTGAATTTAAGGCTCTAGCCATATATGAACGAGCCTCTCCCCAATTTCCTAAAAGCACATTAGCTTGGGCGAGGCCGTAAGCTGATTCGGGTAGTTTTTCAAAATATTTGAGGGCCAATTTCCACGAGGTGATGGCTCTATTTATTTTGCGCTGTAAAAAGCTAACTCTGCCTAAATAGTGGAGTGTGTAAGAATTTTCGCTATTCTCGTAAAGGGCGCGATAAAACAGTCTATAGGCCTCTTCTAATCTTTCTAACTCTTGCTCGCTGATAGGTTTCCCTTTTTTGTGGCTAAACTCTATCTTGCCCAAGATCGATTCTCCCAGATCGTAAGCAAGTTGAGGAATGCGCGGATTCTTTTCGTAGGCTTTTTTTAGATCAGCGTGGGCTTTGTCTATTTCTTGCAGGCGTTTTTCACCAGGCAACGACCAAGCTCTAGCTAGACGGCGCGCTCCTCTAGCGGCTAAAGAACTGCTCTCGGCGTTTAAAACACTGGTTAAGGTCGTTTTGGGAGGGGCCTCTTCCTCTTCATCTTTTGCTGTTTTTTCTGTTGTAGGTGTTTCCTCAGTTTCATCGTCATTTTCAACGACTTTTTTCTTAGCTTTTTTAGCTTTAGGAATAATTAGATCTGTTTCAAGATCATTTTCCAAACTCTGAGGCAATTCCAAAGGAAGAATAAAACTCTCTACCGTCACGGCAAAGCGAGTAAGTATGCGCTCAGAGACACTCAGATCAAATTTGCCCTTCTTAGGCCTGAGCAGTTCCATAGCCTCCGTCAATCTGTTTTGTTTAAGAAACAGCAAGGCTTGCAGGGTAGGGGCCGCTTGATTATCGGGACAGATCTTTTTTAACTCATCTAAAATATTCTGAGCCTCTTGATAATTTTGCAGATCGATCTCGGCCACAGAAGCAAAGAGCTGGGCCGCAGGATTCTTAGGAGCCAACTCTCTGGCTTTCTGCAAGTTCTCTTGAGCCTTTTTAGGCTGATTTAATTCTAAATATAACAACCCTATCTGAAGAAAGTGGCGCGGATCTTTCGCTCCCTCTTGCGCTCTTTCTAAAATGTGGAGTGCCTTGCTGTTGTAGGGATCTTTGCGCAACATGGCAGAGGCTTTATCTATGAGGCTGAAGATGAACATAGGGTATTTCCTTTTACGAATAGCTTATTGACTTAACGGCCATTATGTATGGATAACCGCTAAATTCAAGTTCTTTGCTATTGAACCTTTTATTTCTCTCACTGCTCGCTCTACAACCTATCGAAGTTACCTTCAGGAATTATTGGAATATAAAAAATTTAGCTAGATGTTCAACTCCTATTTCTCCCAAGAAAATTTCTGTTTTCTTCCAGATTTATCTCTCAACTCTTCCGCATACTTTCTGCGTCGTGCTTCCCATTCAGGATCTTTCATCTTTTTGCTGAGATCTATTGAGCCACATACACCAGGATTGCGTTTTGTTTGTGTATCTGGTTTCTTTTCATCTTCTAAAGTAGTATGGTGGAAGATATTCTCTCCGTAAGGCGGAGTAGGTTTCATTTTAATCGTATCTCTGTCTAACATTTTGAAAGCGAGTGTCTGATCCTCGATTTTAAATGACAAAACTCCGTTTCCATCGTTAAATTTATATTTTTTTATGTTCCATACGTGTTTTTCATCTTGGGGATGAGAGTTAAAATACAGGTGATCGGAATATATTTTTATCAAGAAGTTGATCTTACCATTGCCCCATAGACCATTAAAATCTTTTAACTGACATTCGGTGGCTTTTTGGCGGAATCTATCCTTAACAAGTTCCAAACGCTTCAACTCTGCCAGGAACATATCTAAAGATTTGTTCTTGGGATTTTTTGTATAAATATCCAACCACAGATTTATCAAATAACCATAATTATAACTATCAGCCTTGCGACATCTCTCTAGTTCTTTCTCATCTACATATTGAGAGATAAAATTGCGTATCGTGACAATTTTTTTCTAATCTGTTGGTATAGTCAATAAACTTTAAAAGTTTCAAAAACTATTTTAACAGCTTCATCAAAGCTAGAACAAACTCTAAGTAGTTCACACACCCTCTTTTTGAATACATGCCAAGTGTTTTCTATAGGATTATATTCTGGTGAGTAAG
>JAFSXH010000176.1 GCA_017444165.1 bacterium
ATTTTTGTCGCTGATGACTGCCTTTCCCGACAATAGCTGGGGAGATGCAGCCGTAAAATACACGGGATATTTAATTATAATTGCCTACGTATGTTCGCTCTTTTTCTCCTTCATCTATAGTAAAGCCCGTCCAGTGTTTCGCATCAGTAACTACAAGGGCAAAGATATAACCATAACAGGCGATGGAGCTGGTAATTTTATTATAGAATCAACAGATAGTTCGACACAAACCGTCTCCATACAAGAGGCTTTTACATTGGTTAAGGAAGCTAACAAAGATTTACCAAGAAAAATACAAATTGATAGAGAGGACAGGCCTTTCATTGAAGAGCAGATAATTGGAGATATCAATGATATGGCTAAAAACGATGGGCAATTAGAAGCGGAGACTGCTATTATCCGCAAAAGGGCACGCATAATCACAACGCTTGTAGCTTTGGCTTTAGTTTCAGATATTGTCTATACGCTGTACGAAGGTACATTTAGCAAAATATTCAATAACATATGCAATTCTTCTAATGAAGGTAAATCTATCATTTTTCTTATAGGAATCTTTATTGTTTTATGCTTATCAGCAATTTATTATTGTTGTATTTATACTAAAACTCGCCCCATAGTATACGTAAAGGACGAGCAAGGTCAAAGAGTGTACATTACCGGCGATAAAAATGGTAACTTAGTGGTAGAAAAAAACGATGGCCACTCTATGCCTATATCTAAAGGAGAGGCTTATTCTATGATTTCAGGTGGTAACCAACCTAGTCAAATGATAAACTAGTTCTAGTCCTCACAGAATTCCGCTGGAGGATTGACGTGCAAATGCTCATAGGCTCTGGGTCCTGCCATCCGTCCGCGAGCCGTCTTCATGATAAAACCATTGGCTAAAAGATACGGCTCGTAAACGTCTTCCAGGTTGTCCGCCTCTTCGCCTATGGCAGCCGCTAGAGTACTCAGTCCCACGGGTTTACCCTTATACATATTTACTAAGAGATCTAAGATCCGCCGATCTATGAGATCGAGACCACATTCATCTATAGACATGCGCTCTAAAGCGTAAGCGGCCAACTTTTGATCTATAGACTTGGCTCCCTTAACTTGAGCAAAATCGCGCACTCTCTTGATCAGACGATTGGCAATACGTGGAGTTCCGCGTGAACGTCTGGCTATCTCCAGACTCCCTCCACCGTCTATATCGATATTGAGCAACCCCGCTGTACGTTCGATAATGTGGGCGAGCTCTTCATGGCTATAAAAGTCTAATTGGAACAAGATACCAAAGCGCGAACGCAGGGGCGAAGAGATAGCCCCACTGCGCGTAGTGGCCCCAACTAAAGTGAAAGGTGAAACTTTGTGGCGCACCCCACCTTTGGCGTTGCCCTTACTAATAATGCTATCGAAGGAGAGATCCTCCATGACAGGATAGAGTACCTCCTCCACCAGCCGAGAGAGGCGATGGATCTCATCAATAAAGAGCACTTGCCCTGGCTTTAAGGCGTGCAAGAGGACTAAAATATCGATAGGACGCGCTATCGAAGGGCCAGAGGTAATTTTTATCTCTACCCCCATCTCAGCGGCCACTAACTGGGCCAAGGTCGTCTTACCTAAACCTGGAGGGCCAGAGAGCAGGATATGATCTAAAGGCTCCCCACGTTTGCGAGCGGCCTCCATGAAGACGTGCAGATTTTCGATAATCTCCCTCTGCCCCACGTACTCGGAGATCTTCTGAGGGCGCAAACTCTTATCGTTGTCCTCAGGTAAGGCCTGTGAAGATAATTGACGACCATTGAGTAACAATTATTGGCCTCCCATCTCTCCCATAGCTCTGAATACCAAGAGATCGGCACTCTCCTCTGCGCCTTCAGCGGAAATCTTCTCTTGAGCGGCCTTTAAGAAACCTTCTGCCTCTTCCGACCTACAGCCCAGAGAGATCAAAATATCTAAAGCCTCAGCAAAGTGAGGAGTATTACCAGCGGGGCGATCTTCACTCTTCTCCTGATAAGAGGAAGTATCGACTCTCTGGGAGATCTTCTCCTGCAACTCTAAGATTATTCGTTTGGCCGTCTTGACACCAACACCAGGAACCTGCTTGAGAGAGTCAACATTGCCCTCTAAGATACAGGCCGACAACTCTGAAGGAGGCAGAATAGATAAGATCTTCAGGGCCGCCTTGGGGCCTATACCAGATATACTAGTCAATAATTTGAAGAATTCACGCTCTAAAGGTGTGGAAAAACCGATCAGCTCTAACTCGTTATCGCGCACTACTAATTGAGTGTGCAAGCGGTAAGTGCGATCTAAAGTACATCTATCCGCCAAGGCTTCAGTTACTGAAATGTCATAGCCCAAGCCGTTATTTTCCAAAACGACCTTACCTTTGCCGATATAGACACAGAGGCCCTCCACAAAAGAGATCATCGCAAGTCTCCCCAAAAGTGATGGGTAATAGCTACGGCCACCGCATCGGCAGTATCGTCAGGAGTAGGCTTCTTTTTAAGCCCCAACGTCAAGACGACCATCTGGCCGACCTCATTCTTTTTGGCCTTGCCATCCCCCACTACGGTCTCTTTAATCTCCAGAGGCGTATATTCAAAGACGGGCAGATCAGCTTGACAAGCCGCTAAAAGGACGACCCCACGCGCCTCAGCTACGGCTATGGCACTAGTTATATTGCGGTTGAAGAAGAGCTTCTCCATAGACATACAGTCGGGCTTATACTCAGCGATAACCCCTCGTATGCCCTCATAAACAGAAGCGAGGCGCTCCCCCGCTGGAGAATCCTTGGGAGTTTCTACACACCCACAGGCCACCAGAGAGAGACCGCCCTCATCCTCTTTAACTAAACCCCAGCCACAACGAGCATTGCCAGGATCTATACCTAAAACTAACTTAGACAAAGGTTACTCTTCTTCCAGAGCTTCTTCAGGAATGTCGGCATTAGAGTAGACGTTCTGAACATCGTCAAAATCCTCTAAGGTCTCAATGAGGCGTAAAACTCCCCGCGCTTGCTCAACACTGAGTTCAACCGTATCCTTAGCAATCTGCGAGAAACTGACGTCTTCAATCGTATAGCCAGCCTTCTCCAACGCATCTTTAACGGCGTGCAAACTGTTAGGCTCAGTGAGTACCTGGAAAGATTCATCCTCAGCGGTCATATCCTGAGCTCCAGCATCTAAAGCGGCCATGAGAACCTCATCCTCATCTAATCCCTCAGATTTGATCTGCAAGACACCATAGCGGGTGAAGTTCCAGCTCACACAGCCACTCTCGCCCAAATTTCCACCTAACTTAGAGAAAGTGGAGCGCACATCGGCGGCAGTACGATTGCGGTTATTAGTAGCTGCTTCAACAATGATAGCCACTCCGTGAGGACCGTAACCCTCGTATGTCACCTCTTCGTAATCGCCTTCAGCGTTGCCGCTAGCCTTTTCAATGACCCTCTTAATGTTGTCGGCGGGCATATTGACTTCGCGCGATCTCTGGATAGCTACCTTTAAGATAAAGTTGGTCTCAGGGTCAGGGCCACCTTTGCGAACAGCCATATAGATGTCACGGGAGAACTTGGTGAACAACTTGCCGCGTTGAGCGTCAACCTTACCTTTTTTCAACCTAATATTGTGCCATTTTGAGTGACCAGACACGGGGACCTCCAATATATCACCTCTTCAGGGTGAGAATTTAACTTTATA
>JAFSXH010000177.1 GCA_017444165.1 bacterium
ATAGATGCCCAAGCGCGCTTTATGTTCATAAATAAAATCCTTTCGTTCTAATGCTCATGTGATTTTGTAAATTTTATTTGTTATCCTTTTTAGGGCTAAGGACTTCTTTTAAAACTTCGATGGCTTTTTGCAATTGGCGATCAGAAGAATAACGATGGCGTTTTAAAGGCTCCATCTTTACTTCATAATCAGGCTTTAAGCCAATTTTACCCAAATCTTTATTGTCGGGAGTCTTATAATGGCTAAAAGTGATCTTGCAAGCCGAAGTTTTTCCTGGAGGAAAGTTAAAGTTAAAGATCCTCTGGGAGCTGTTTTTGCCAAAACTAGTCTCACCAACTAAGAGTATATGGCGATTGGCTCTCAGAGCCCCTGCGGTTATCTCTGCCGCCGAAGCAGTCTTATTGTTTATCAGAACGACTGTAGGTTTAAGGGGATGAAAATTTCTGTAGGTAAATATCTCTTCTTCTTTTTTATCGCATCTATCTCTCAGTGAGGCTACTAAACTGTTGACGGGCATAAACTTAGAGCAGAGATCGCGGGCGGCATTAGTGTAACCACCTGGATTGTCGCGCAGATCGAGGATATATCCCTGACAATTAGCTTCTTCTAATTTGCGCAAGGCTCTTTCAGCTTCGATATTTGTCGATTCTCCAAACATATCTACGCGCAAAAGGCCAATGTTACCACCTCCATCTGGAAGGCTCAGT
Source organism: bacterium (assembly GCA_017444165.1). Classification (GTDB taxonomy): domain Bacteria; phylum Vulcanimicrobiota; class Xenobia; order Xenobiales; family Xenobiaceae; genus RGIG3641. The sequence goes on from JAFSXH010000177.1 coordinate 708, forward strand.
ACCCTTTCTGTGACTGAGGGATAGTGGACGGGGCCTCTAGTCAGTTTAACTGTTTTTAATGTCGGCTCAGGACCGAGACGAGCCAAACGAGTTAGATAACCTATCTCAACGGTTGTGCCATTGGCTCCTTTAAGCATTCTTGCACATTCAGAAGGGGATAGAGATTCTAAACTTTTCCCCTCTATAGCTTTCAATTCGTCACCCGATTTTAATCCCGCTTTCCAAGCTGGTGAGTGGGGAGCTAAATCGGCGATTATAAAATGAGAACGGCCATTTTTATCGCGTCGAGGCCACAACATTATGCCTACACCACTTGAATAGTCTCCGCTTAAAGAATCTGTAAAATCGGCATATTCCTTGGCAGATATGAAGAAGGTGTAGTCATCTTGAGCCGCCTCCAAAATGGCCTGAGCTAAAGTCTCAGTGAAAGTTTGATCACAAGCCAATTGAGGATAGAACTCTACTGCTTTTTTATAAAGGTGTGAGATCTTCTGTTGGAGTTCTCCAATAAAGGGCTCTTTTTCCAAAGCGGATGCAGACAATTTTTGTTCTTTTAGGTAACTAAAGCAAGCCTCTTTATAACTATTCCAAATACTCTCGTCCTCTACGGGTTCGACAATGTTATCTTTGAGTAAAGTATAAACTTGATTGAGCAGATCTAAACTTGCGTTAGTAAGATCGGGAGTTGTCTGTGTCGTTTGTGCCCAAACTGGACAGACTAAGAGTGTTACAAATAACAGAGAGAAATAGAAGAATCTTTTCATCATATAAAACCTAAAGGATCGACAGGTTCACCATTAATGCGCACTTCAAAGTGCAAGTGAGGTCCAGTTGAGTTTCCTGTTGAACCTACAGCGGCAATAGCTTGTCCTTTAGTAACTCCCTGTCCATAGCCTACGTAAAGTTGAGAGCAATGTGCATAAAGTGTACTGTAACCACCGCCGTGATCGACGATTAAACAATTGCCATAACCGCCCATCCAACCTGAATCTATGACTGTACCACTGTCAGCGGCTAAAATTGAACATCCATAGGGAGCCCCTATATCCACTCCAGTATGGAAACGCAAAGTGCCAAAGATAGGATGGACTCTGTAACCGAAAGGAGAGGTTATAGGGCCAGGTGCGGGGGTGATAAAGCGACCTGTACCCCAGACGCGACGAGTTGCCTGAGGTGAGGAGGGGCGCATGTAAGTTCGATGAGAGTTGATCTCATTTTGTATGCGCTTTTCTAACGAGAACGTACTGTTTTCTAATTCACTTACTTGGGCATTCAAAGAGTCACGTTGAGAGCGCACATCAGCTAAGAGTTGAGTCCTCTTGGATTCGATCTTTTTTAAGTTCTCGATCTTTTCTAGTTGCCTCTTTTTGAGAGATTCTATCTCTCTGATCGTCTCTTCTTCTTGGAGTTTCTTGTTCTCTAACTCATCTTTTAGAGCTTTGACCTTGTTTAGAAGATTGCGATCATTTTGGATAATTAATGAGAGGAAGCGCGTCTGATCTATGAAGTCTGTAAAACTTTGTGAACCCAGCAATACGACCAAATAACCGACATCGCCGTGCATGTATATCTCACGCAGACGTTTACCTAAAACCTTCTGTTGACCTTTGAATTCATCAGTCACCTTTTTCAGGTGTGTTTTGATATTTTTTAAATGTTCCTGAGAACTCTTTAAGCTAGCTAAGGTCTCATGATAGACGATTCGACTCTCTTGGAGATCATATTGGGTATTGTTTAGTTGAGCGGAGAGATCTTTTTCGCGATCATTAATGATATCCAGCCGTTTGCGCTGGCTGGCTAGCTGGCTCTTCTTCTCTTTTAACTCTGAACGCGGATCGGCTTCAGCGTAATGGAGTAACGGAATAACGAAGATGACAGCGATCAGAGTGGCTAAAAAGAATCTCTGTAGGTGGCGCATAAGTTTCTCCTCACCCTAAGCCTTCAAGTGGCGATTTATAGAGATTAAACTTCCCAAAGCACCTACGGCGCATCCCAAAAAGACTAAGCCTATGTTGAGGAAGGGCATAATTTGTGCGGGAGCCATTATCGGCAAGAAGGATATGCTCTTGTGCAATTGGGGAACCACTATTCTGTAAGAAATATCGATCAATGTCGCCGCTAGAGCCGAACCGATCATTCCTTGAGTTACACCCTCTAGAATAAAAGGCCAACGAATAAACCAATCGGCTGCACCTACTAACTGCATAATATCAATCTCTTTGCGCCTGGCAAAGACGGTCAGGCGAATGGTGTTGCTTATGATTAAGAGGGTAGAGGCAAATAACATTACTAAGATCACGAAACCCACTAAACGGATAACGTGATTTAATTTCATGAGTTTGTACGCCTCTTCGCGTCCATAATCTACAGTAGCTACATTGGCGAGTTGAGCGATCTTTTGAGCTACAGGTTCTAAAAAGTTGGGATCATCTACTGGCACTTCAAAGGAATCTGGCAGGGGATTGCCATCTAAATCATTCAAATCTAACTTGGCATTTAATCTCTGGCGCAGACGTCGGAAAGCTTCATCCTTGGGGACAAAATTTACTTTAACTACGTGGCCAATCTCATAGGCTTGGCTCTTGAAAGTGTTGACCTGTTCAGGATTAAAATTAGAGTCCATGTAGACCTTTATCTGCATCTCTCCTGTAAGTTCTGTAGCTAAGGCATCCAGATTTACCACAATAATGACAAAAAAGCCCAAAATCAAAGCTAAGACCATCACAGTAGAAACGGAAGCGACACTCATCATAGGGTTGTGACGTATATTAGTTATCACTTCTCTTAAGAAACACTCTATGTAATAGCCCCCAGAGGGACCGCGTCTTGGAGTATCTTTCTCTTCACTCACGGTATTTAGGCCTCCTCATTGTTATGGGGATGGTTATCGTTGCTGAAGTACATACCATTTTGAACATCTTTAATTATCTCGCCGTGATCCATGACGATGACCCTTTTTTGCATAATATCGACCATTTGCTGATTGTGAGTGGCTACCAATATAGTAGTTCCACGAGCATTGACTTTAGAGAGAATCTGCATGATGTCCCAGGAAGAGTCAGGGTCGAGGTTTCCTGTGGGCTCATCGGCCAAGAGTATAACAGGGTCATTTATCAAAGCTCTGGCTATAGCCGCTCTCTGCTGTTCTCCACCAGAGAGCTGGCTGGGGAGGCGATCTGCTTTTTCACGGAGATTGACTAAAGTTAAAGCCTTATTGACCTTGCGAGGAATGACACTGCGACTGGCACCGGTAACTTGCAGAGCGTAGGCCACATTCTCAAACACAGTCTTGTGGCCCAGGAGTCTAAAATCCTGGAATATAACCCCAATGCGTCGACGCAGGTAAGGAATCTGGGAGCGTTTCATCTCAGAGACCTCGTTGCCCTCAACTATGACTAAGCCTAAAGTAGGATCGTTCTCTCTGTAAATAAGTTTCATCAAACTAGATTTACCAGAACCTGTATGACCCACTAAAAAGACGAACTCACCAGGAGTTACAGAAAGGTCTATGTTCTTTAGAGCTCTAGTACCATTGGGGTAGATCAGATTGACATTTTGCAATTCGATGATGGGTTCGACCATAATCTAAATAGCTTCTTTCTTTACAGGAGTAGCAGCACTGGCCTTGTGTTCTTTCCAGGCGTGAATAGCTACGGGCAGGACGGAGATAACAATTACAAGCACTAGGGCTTTCTCTAAGTGACGTTGCACAAAGGGGATCTGTCCAAAGAAATAACCAGCGCAGACCATACTGAAGACCCACGATATACCTCCTATGCAGTTGAAGGAGATAAACTTCTTATATTCCATCTCAGCTACTCCAGCCACTGTGGGGGCGAAGGTGCGTATGAAAGGCATGAAGCGAGCTAAAATTATGGTGACACCGCCGTACTTCTCGTAGAATGCTTTCGTCTTTAACAGATGATCTTTGCGGAACCAGCGGCTCTGTTCTCGTTCATAAAGAGCCTTGCCAGCCTTACGCCCGATAGCATAACCTACTGAGTCACCGACTACGGCCGCTACACTTAACCAGAAGAGAACTTGCCAAATGTCTAAAACATCTGTACTTGCAGCCATAAAGCCAGAGACGATCAAAAGAGAATCCCCTGGCAGGAAGAAGCCTACTAATAGTCCCGTTTCGGAGAAGATGATAAAGAAGAGGATGGCCAAACCACCCCAAGCGATGATCTCCTGGATGCCTTCCATGGAGAAGTAGTGCATGATAGATTGTATAAATTCCATGATAACAGACCTTTTAAGTATTGTCGTATTGATATGAATCTAAATCGTCAAGATTATCTATAGGTTTATCTTCTACACCGAATAATTTTTGAAAGTTCTTTCTAGCCATAGAGCCAGATGAATTAGAACCATCCAAAGAATTAATATTTATAGAAGATAAATTTATTTTAGTTGCAAAAACTTGATTGTGTATCTCAGCGGCTAAATTTGAAGCCGTATCTCTGTTGGACATAGTTATCTTAGTTTTGGCAGTAGACAATATGCGTTGATTACTGTCAGAGAGATCAGCTACAAAATTTTCACCGCTTTTATATATGTTCAGTACTAAACCTTGAGATCCGACTTCGAAGCGCGGAGAATTTTTCAAATATTTAACTAACAGCTTACTAGCTTGAGAATTGTCAGTTACACATTTTATAGGTATCTTACAATTCATGTGGCGTATAGCTGTAGGAGTGGAAGAGATTAAACTGCTGTAGAGTGAAAGAGATTTAGAGAGATTGCCATTGCGTCTGTATAATTGAGCCAAACGGGCTTCAACTATGGAACGTTCCAGACGCATAACTTTAGGCAAAGTTAAGTCGGCTTTTTCTAAATTCTTCAGTGCTGCATCGTAGTTGCCTAAGTTGTAGGCTACCTCCGCCTTGTTTACCAGAATAAAAGGTTCTTCTACTGGAAAATTTTCTGGAGCTTTACGTGAAATCTCGCTTAGAGCAGTGGCGCAAGTACCAGCTCCTAATATTCTGACTAATAAAGGTTTATAAGCCTCGATAGAGGCAATAGATTGTGAACAATAGGGGCGCATACTGGCGGCGATGCGATCATTTTCCGCCATAATTGCTCTGAGGCGAGAGGATGTTCTCCACATCTCGTAATTTAGGGCAATTATTTTAAATTTAGCCTTGAAGTATGGCCAGCCGTGTAACCAACTGACAGCTTCTCGGTAACATTCTCTCTGTACATTTAAAGCGGTGTACCAAGTCAAAAGATTGCCACCTTCGCCTTGATCGACGTCACTAGAAGAGCCGCCTTCACGATCTGGACGATTTAAAAGCGTTTTCAATTTTTCGATAGCTTCAGGTACAAAACCAAGTTCTAAGAGCAATTCTGAAGCCAATTGTGTCTCTTCGGCCATATTTTGTTGATAGAGATAAGGACGCAGAGAGCGCGACCACTCATTGGTCTTTTGTAAAGCACTGATGGCTTCAGGAAATTTAGCTTCATCTATATAGAGACTAGTCAAATCTCTGTAAGGATTAGTATAACTTTCATCTTTAAATTTAGATTTTGTA
>JAFSXH010000178.1 GCA_017444165.1 bacterium
AAAATACCTTGGTTAAACTTCCACCTAAACCTACGAAGATCAATTTCAGAGAGGCATTTTCGCCCAAGTTTACGTAAATGTGAGCTAAATTTTTAGTATTTTCTGACCAATCGCTAAGAACGATGTAAGTCAATTGGGCCCCATCTTCGAGATCTATCTCTAAAAGGGAGTGGACTAAAAGATCTTGGCTCTCATCCGTAAACGACTCAATTACTGTTCCCCGAGAATTGGCTTGAGCCTGTACGAAGGTGTGCAGAGCGAAGAAATTATCCTTATCTTCCAGATTGTTATTTACCCTATGGCAAACGTGCAAAGGGTGCTCTAAATTGGCTTCGTTGGCTAAATGAATATAAGCTCCCCCTGTTGAGAGTGTTCCTATCAAGGCGCAACTGAGATCTTTTTGATGCTGATCTTTTTGAAAATATTTTTTAGCTAACTGAGGAAAATTATCAAAGGCCTGCCATATGGGTAAAACTTGCACTTCATTGGTGTTTTGCCAGCTCTCTTCTTCGAGCTTGTTAGTCTCGTTAATCCAAGATACAAACTGAGTGCAAGTTATCTCTTCGGAAGTTAAATTGAGAGTATTTTGAGGAAACAAGTGGCGAGGATTAAGACAACGCCAATCTTCGCTCTTAGTTTCGGGCATAGGTAAGGTGCGGGCCGATATTAGGCTTGCCTTGCGCAGATCTCTGGCCCAGGAATTGTTTGTACGATTCAATCCATTAATCGTTTCAAGTATTTGCTCAAAAGGTGAGTGAATATTAATTTGCATTTTTTTAACCTACTGAGCCTTCCATTTCCAATTTTATGAGACGATTTAATTCTACAGCGTATTCCATAGGCAACTCTTTAGCAAATGGCTCAAAGAAACCATTGACAATCATTGTTAAGGCGTCACTTTCGGAGAGTCCGCGACTCATTAAATAAAAGATTTGTTCATCACCTATTTTAGAAACTGTAGCTTCATGGCCCACGCGAACATCAGGAGTGGCCACATCCATAGTTGGATAGGTATCTGAGCGCGAGATTCCATCTAATAACAGAGCGTCACAGCGAACATTGCTGCGTACGTTGTGAACATTGGGAGTCACTTTTACCAGACCGCGGTAAGAGGCTTGGCCTCCATTTTGAGATATAGATTTGGACAGGACGTTTGAGGTCGTATTGCTGGCAGCGTGGACGATCTTTGCTCCCGTATCTTGGATCTGTCCCTTGCCTGCAAAAGCTACAGAGACGACTTCGCCGTGGGCTCCTTCGTCCATGAGATAAATGGCTGGATACTTCATAGAAATCTTTGAACCTATGTTGCCATCAATCCATTCAACCGTAGCATTCCTATAAGCAAAAGCCCTTTTTGTCACTAAGTTGTAGACGTTGTTCGACCAGTTTTGAATTGTGCTATAGCGGATCTTAGCTCCCTCCATGGCTATTAATTCCACTACGGCGGAGTGGAGAGAGTCACGCGAATAGATAGGGGCAGTACAACCCTCTACGTAGTGCACGAAGGAACCTTCATCTGCGATAATCAAAGTACGTTCGAACTGACCCATGGCTTGAGCATTGATACGGAAGTAGGCTTGTAGGGGAATATCTACTCTTACACCTTTGGGAACATATATAAAGGAACCACCGCTCCAGACGGCCGTATTTAAAGCGGCAAATTTGTTGTCGCTCATAGGAATGATTGTGCCAAAATATTTTTTGACAATTTCTGGGTACTCACGCAGTGCTGAATCCATATCCAAAAAGATCACACCCTTGCTTTGTAAGTTAGATCTTATGGAGTGATAGACTACCTCAGAATCGTATTGAGCTGTTAAACCTGCAATGAGCCTCTTCTGCTCTGCCTCTTTGACACCGATCTTCTTGTAAGTTTCGCGGATATATGAGGGTACATCATCCCAATTATCGGTAGCATTGCGCTCTTGAGGGCGAACATAGTAGTGTATGTCATCGAAGTATACACCACTTAAATCTGGCCCCCAATTGGGCATGGCCTTAGATTTGAACATTTCATAGGCTTTGAGTCGGTTATTTAACATCCATTCTGGTTCTTTTTTCATTCTCGACATCTCTACAATGAGACGCGGAGTTAAACCCTTGCCTGATTTGTAAAAATAATTTTCCTCATCAGCATAGCCATATTCATAATTATTGCTCAAAGAGTTTAATGATTCTCTCTGATCCTTATCTCTATCTAGACTCATAAGTCTCTCCCGTCAATCAAAGGTACTTTTTTATTATCTCATCGTATCCAGTCTTCTCTAATTGCAGAGCTAATTCGGGGCCTCCGCTTTCGACGATCTTGCCACCAGCCAAAATGTGTATATATTGAGGTTTGACGTAATCGAGCAGACGCTGATAATGGGTTATAACCAGAGCACTAGAATGGTTAGATTCTAGCTCTCGCTCTATTCCTTCAGCTACTATTTTCAAAGCATCTATATCTAAACCAGAATCTGTTTCGTCCAATAGAGCCAATTGTGGACGCAGGAGAGCCATTTGCAAAATTTCTAAACGTTTCTTTTCACCCCCTGAAAAGCCCTCATTTACGTAACGTTTTATAAATTCTTCCTTGATACCTAACTCGCGCATTT
>JAFSXH010000179.1 GCA_017444165.1 bacterium
GTAGTATGTTTTAAAAGTGGTTCATGTAAATTTTTTTATACTATTCGACTTGTCTTTGTAAGGATATAATAACAAAAGGAATAGACAAGAAATTTTAGAAAGGTGGGACGCTATTTTGTAAGGCCTTGGGAGGTTTTTATGAGCGATAGTCTGAGGACTTCTGGCAATTTTAGTCGTTCTAATTTTAACCAAGATGTAGCGCGGATAGTTGCAGAACAGGGAAAGCTCAATTATGTTAGAGTTTTGAACACCTGCTTCCCTGCGCGCAATATTACTCCCCTCAGTTATCGAAAAGAGCACTTCGTATCCCGCAAAGTTAAATGTATTTTTGTGGGACCTGCCGATGAAATACCTACCCAATGTCCTTCTAAATACGATCTCTTAGCTGTTATCGGTTTAGGATTTACGCGTCGCGATACTGAGGATGTGGCGGAGCTGTTAGAAAATGCTCAAGTTGGCCCTAAAGTTATTTTAGGTGTCCCTCAACGGCCTTGTCAGGGAACAGCCCAGTTAAAAGAGATCTCGGCTATGAATTATCTAGCTTCGAAAAAGCCTTACGCAGGTGATGAAATTGCTCAAGATTTCATAAAAAAACGTATTAGTGCGGTGCGCGTTACTCTTTTAGACAAATTGAAAGAGCAATTAGCTCCTAAAAACTTCAAATGGATACATCAAGGTAAGGTATTTGACGAGATCGTTTCTGGCAGTCGCGATGTGTTCTTTACGGCTGTTTTAGAGAGTCTTTACTATAAAGCTCCTCTGGTTGGGAGCTGTGGCAATGCATCTGAGCGAAATGAGGCCGTAGATATTCTTTTAGATGTGCGCAGTCCTTTGCAATTTGTCACTTTTGACGATAAGGGTGGAATTAGAGTATGTCGCGATCTTCTCCTTAAGAATGATATATTGAAGGTTACTCAAGATCACGGCAGTTATTTGCGCTGTGAGGTAAATAATGCTCTGCCCGCGCAACACAGTTTCGCTTATATTTGGAACGGTCTTCTAAAGAATTTACTTGGATCTGGTTTAGAAGAACGTAAGGTGAGTTTAGCTAAATTGGTGCGCAAGTTTATCTCTGTGCCTTACGGTTTAGATGTGTCTCATCTCTCCTTGTTTTTGGCGGCAGCTTTGCGACTTTTTTACAGAGATTTTTATTTGCAGTTGGGTGAAGATCGTTTAGAACTCAGCGGTGAAAATTTGCGCAAGGCTTTCAAAGATTGTCACAGATGTGAGATATGTTACGCGCCTCAAACTCCGTACGCTAATGTAGATTATTTACAATCGATCATTAAACTATTTGGACAGCCTAAAGATAATGGTCGGGCTCGCGATCTCTGGGATCTAGCTAAGGATTCTCTCCTGGATTGGTATGATGCTTTGAGTCCTTTGACCAAGACTTTTAAACCTGATGATGGCAGTGCAGCGGCGGCATTAAAGTTGCTTTTAGCCGATAATAAAGAGAGTGATTCTCGTCAGTTTATAGAGAAAAATTTGTTAGCCAATAATGGTTTTGCAGAATATCCAGATGGTGAAGAGTCGGAAGGATTGTTGAATTGGCTGAATATAGGTAAAGATTCTTTCCGCGATTATGAAGAGGCTTGTCGTTTTAGTGTAGCTTGTCGAATAGCTTTGCAATTCGGCGGAGATCCTCGGGAATTGCCGCGAGATGGTTATGTGGAAAGATTAAACGAACTCTTCCGTCACTGGTTCAGTTGTCTCCATCCGCAAACTGGCAAACAAAAGGTCAGTGAGGAAGCTCATGCTCTCATTGAGATGTACGCTCAGCATCCTGAAGCAGACAGTGATTATTGGTTTGGAGTTTTGCCTCAACAGTTAGGTTTAGCTCCATTGCTCAACTGGGAGGGGGATTACAGTGTAACTTTCGCTTCTCGTTTGGCACGGGCACGTTTGGAGTTAGAGTTGTGGCATATTGAGAGACTCTTCCCTCAGTTGCGTGAGGCCAAGACGGCTGAGGAGATAGAGAAACTTTTGAGCCATTGGATGAGATCAGTCATGAACGGAGCTAATCTAAACAGTGAAGAGCGATCTTCTATACTTCTCGATCTCTTAGAACAGTTCAGTTGGAGCGTTGATTTGGAAGAGAGCAACGCGTAGTTGATAATTGAGTAAAAAGAACCGGAAAATATTTAACATAAATAAGCATCAAATTCCCTATCAAGTTATAGCCGATGTTTTAAATCGTGGTGGAATCGTTGCCTGTGCCAGTGATTTAGGATGTGTTATTTTGGGACGTTTCGATTTAGTGCAGATTAGAGAGCGTCTCAAGCTGTGGCCAGGTAGGGGCAGAAACTGTCGTCTCTTTCTCTGTGTGGGTAATTATAACGAGTTTACTTCTATATGTGAGGGGCGTGTTTCTGCTGAGTTATCGGTCTTTTTGAGGACACTTTGTCTCAATTGGAGTATAATCTTTGGGGTCTTTCGTGACGATTATGCTAAAAAATTTGCTTGGTCAGAACGTAAAATGGGCTTTCTTTGCACTCAAGAGGCGACTATTAAGACGGTACTCGATGCTGTTTCTTTTCCGTTGCTGGGGACCATTATTGAAGGAAAAGGAAATGAATTTGTAGCTGGAGGCAGCAACGAAGAGATTTTGTGTTCTTTAGCTAATGGAGCCGATTTGTTTCTCGTCAGTGAAAATAATTGGAAGAGTATTAAGCCACTAATTATAGATTTTAGTTCTAATGATTGGCGAATATTGCAATTAGGCCCTTACACCTACGAAGAACTCACTTCTTTAAGTCCTAAAAGGTTGATCTTGTCTGCAGATCGTTTACAAAATGTCAGTTATCGACATGTTTTAGTTGCTTCCATCTGGGTGTATCGAGGGAATAAAAATAAGATAACTTCCAGATTTATTTATATGTTTGATAATGATCCCAACTTTGCAAAAAAATGTGTGTTTTTTTTGCAATCTGAGGAGATTTACCAATGTGTTAAAAATTATGTCCAGGACGAAGAGACAATATTTAAACTGTTCCCAGCGAAAGATTTACAGAGTGAAAAACTTATAGAAAAATTTAGTGAAGTTCGTTTACGTGAAGACATAAGGACAATCATAGTGGAGTTATCGTCTGAAGAGGTCGATGGATTGGAAAAATTTATAGCTTACGTTGATTATTTGGCAGATCAACAGGTGAATCTCAGTTCTCGTTACTTTGGTGAGTAAGGATATTTTAGAAGAGCAGATAGCTCTTTTTCAGGGGAAGAAAATGCCTAAGAAATAGCTCTTGTTCTGCAGGAAGAAGCTCTTTGAGGAAGGAACCAGGGAGACACTCCAGCGCGTGGGTTGTAAACATGTGTTGGGGTGACTGTATTTCATGGAGCAGTTATAATGAGCAAACCTGAAAATTATGTAGCGGCTATCCAGGCTGAGGTCGCTAAGTCTCGCGAGGACATTATTAAATTTATGAGGGAGATCTGCGCAATTCCCTCTGTAGAGTCACAGATAGGCCCCGTTGGCGAACGCATTAAAGCTGAGATGGATAAATTAGGCTTTGATAAGACTTGGTTCGACAGTATGGGCAATATCGTCGGTGAAATTGGCAACGGTCCTCGTACCATAGTTTTTGACAGCCACATTGATACAGTGGGTGTCGGTGATCCAGCAGAGTGGCAGTGGGATCCTTTCGAAGGCAAAGTGGAGGATGGTATCCTTTACGCCCGCGGTGCTTGTGATGAGAAGGGAAGTACTCCTGGTATGGTCTACGGTTTGGCTATCGCCAAGCGTTTAGGCTTATTGGATGGCTGGAAGGCTTATTATTTCGGAAATATGGAAGAGTGGTGTGATGGTATCGCTCCCAATGCTTTCGTTGAGCATGAGGGCATTAAGCCTGATTTCGTCGTTATCGGCGAACCCACTAAGATGCAAGTTTATCGCGGCCACAAAGGTCGTGTTGAGATCGAGATTATCTCTAAGGGTCGCAGTGCTCACGCGGCTTCTAATCACTTAGGCGATAATGCTGTCTACAAAGTTTTGCCCGTCATTGAAGGTATATCTAAGCTCGAGCCCGAGTTAGGTGATCACGAATTCTTAGGCCACGGCAAAATTACCGTCTCTGACGTTAAGGTACAGACCCCTTCTATAAACGCTGTTCCCGATGAGTGCCGCGTCTACGTAGATCGCCGCATGACCTTCGGAGAGACTGCTGAGGGTGCTTTGGAGCAGGTTCGCAAGTTGGTCCCTGAACAGTACAAGAACGATATTAGTGTAGAGATGATGAAGTACGCTGAACCGTCCTACACTGGTTTTGTCTTCCCCGTAGACAAGTACTTCCCCGCTTGGGCTTTGGATGAGGATCATCCTCTCGTCAAGGCTGGTTTAGAGGCTCGTCGCGAGATCGGTTTAGAGGATCTGCCTGCTAGCAAGTGGGCTTTCTCTACCAACGGTATCTACTGGATGGGTAAGGCTAACATTCCCGCCATAGGCTTTGGCCCTGGCGATGAGGTTACTGCTCATACCGTACGTGACAGTGTACCTTTAGATGATATGGTTAAGGCAACCGAGTTCTACGCTGTGTTGCCCAGTTTGATCCCTTAACGTAATTTTCGATTGGAGCTGGTTCGTCTCAAAGCCAGCTCCTAATTAGTAAGGTGAGACTAGAAAGGATACAAGTAATCAATGTCCCAAACTCCGTTCCAAATGGCTCAAGCTCAATTTGATCGTGTAGCTGATCTGCTCGATCTCCCCCAGGATGCGCGTGATCTTTTGCGCAACCCTATGCGTGAGTACCATTTCTCTATCCCCGTGCGTATGGATGACGGTTCTATGCGTATCTTCCGCGGTTTCCGTGTTTTACACAACGACGGACGCGGTCCAGGTAAGGGTGGCATTCGCTTCCATCCCGAAGAGACCATCGACACCGTACGTGCTTTGGCTACCTGGATGACTTGGAAGTGCGCTGTGGCCAATCTTCCTCTCGGCGGTGCTAAAGGTGGAGTCATTTGTGATCCTCGTAAGCTCAGTGAGCGCGAGCAAGAGGGGATCTGCCGCGGTTGGGTGCGTCAGGTTGCCCGCAGTGTAGGTAACGTTCAGGATATTCCCGCTCCCGACGTTATGACCAATGGCCAGCACATGGTTTGGATTATGGATGAATTCGAGGCTATACATGGTCGTCATGAGCCTGGATTTATTACTGGTAAGCCAGTTGGAATGGGCGGTTCTAAAGGTAGGACCGAGGCCACTGGTTACGGTGTAGTCTATACCTTGCGCGAGGCTCTCAAGACCCAAGGCAAAAAGTTAGAGGACGCTACTGTAGCGGTTCAGGGCTTTGGAAACGTAGCTCAGTATACCGTTGAACTCCTCAACAAATTGGGTGCTAAAGTTTTGGCCGTCTCTTGTTACGATGTCAAAGATGGTTGTGCTTACACTTACGCTCGCAAGTCTGGCGTGTTGTTCACTGAACTCAAGTCTATTACCGATAAGTTCGGTACTGTTGACAAAGTTAAAGCGGCTGAGCTCGGTTACGAGTGTCTCCCTGGCGATGCCTGGATGGAACAGCCCGTAGAGGTTTTGATCCCTGCCGCTTTGGACAGAGCTATAACTGAAGACAACTGCGACAAGATCTCTGCTACTGTCAAGATGATCGTTGAAGGTGCTAACGGCCCCACGACTCCTGGCGCAGAGGCTAAACTCATTGAGCGCGGCTTAGTTATCGTTCCCGACTTCTTAGCTAACTCTGGTGGTGTGACTTGCTCTTACTTCGAGCAGGTTCAGTGCAATATGAACTACTATTGGGAGCGCGAAGAGGTTCTCGAGAAGTTAGAGAAGAGTATGGTCAGTGCGGCTGTAGCCGTGTTTGAAATGGCTAGGGAGCGCAATGTTACTTTGCGTGATGCCGCTTATATGATCGCTATTGATCGTGTGGTTAAGGCTTGTCGTATGCGCGGTTGGATCCGTTAAGGATTAGAGCCTTTTAGATGAAGGAACGGTTCTTTATGGCCGTTCCTTTTTTGTTCTCAATCTGATTTTGCAAAAAAAGAGAGAGTGCTATTCACCGCACTCTCTCTTTTTTTAGCCCGATTAAACTACATTAAAATACCAGCTAAACAGGCAGTCATCAAAGAGGCCATAGTTCCACCTAACATGGCTCTGAAGCCTAAAGTGGCTAACTCGGATTTGCGGCTGGGAGCTAATCCGCCGATACAACCTACGTTGATACCGATGGAAGAGAAGTTAGCGAAACCGCAGACAGCAAAAGTAGCGATCAACTTACCCTTCTGAGAAAGTTCAACCAACTCAGCGGGTTTGTCACCAATAGTCATGTGTTTAATGAGGTCTGAATAAGCTACGAACTCGTTAAGAACGATCTTTTCACCGATCAAGGAACCGACGATCTGAGTATCAGCCCAAGGCACACCCATACACCAGGTCAAGGGACAAAGGATCCAACCTAAGATGGTCTGGATGGAGAGGCTCTTGCCAGGTACAAAAGTCATATTGAACCAACCAGCGATAGTATCGAACATACCACCGCACCAACCTAAGAGGCCGTTAATCATGGCAATAATAGCAATGAAGGTGATGAGCATCGTACCAACAATGAGGGCTAAGTGCATACCATCGATAGCACCAGCAGAAGCGGCTTCAATAATTGAGTTTTCTTTGCGCTCTGTCTCAAGCTCGACTACACCGCTAGTGACAGGTTGCCCCTCTTCAGGGCAGAGCAACTTCGATAAAACTAAACCAGCGGGAGCACCCATTACTGAAGCGGTGATAATGTGTGGAGCCCACTCGGGACCTAGCATGCCTACGTAAGCGAAGAGGACTGAACCAGCAATTGTAGCCATACCACCAGTCATAATGGCGTTTAGCTCAGATCTTGTCATCTTTTCTAAATAGGGGCGTACGAGGAGGGGGGCTTCACTTTGACCGATAAAGACGGTTCCCACGGCGTAAAGGCTCTCTGCACCAGAGGTTCCCATAGTTTTGACCATCAACTTAGCCACTAATTTGACTACAAATTGCATTATGCCTAAATAGTAGGCTATAGAGGTCAAGGAACCGACAAAGATAATAGCCGGCAAAACTTGGAAAGCGAAGATAAATCCGATAGAATTTTCGACTTCACCTTTAGGAACTAAGTTGCCGAAGACAAAATTAGAACCTTCTTTGGTGAACTCCAAAAGTTGATTGACTAATTGGCCTAAGAACGCGAAAATTTCGTGTCCCCAGGTAGTCCTTAAAACGAAGAAAGCTAAAACTATCTGCAAGCCCAACCCCCAGGCTATAGTTTTGTAGTTTATAGCTTTGCGGTTTGTCGATAAACCATAGGCAACACCCAAAATAATGGCTATGCCTAGTAAGCCAGTGAACCTCATACATACACTCCTGTGAACATACTGTCGCCCAAACAAACGGGAATTTTTAACTTCAACAAGAACAGTGCATTACCTATCAAGAAATGAGTGGTATCCATCTGCTGAAAAAACTCCTTAAGTTAATCAAATGGTAAAATTTATTTTAGAAAACTTATGTTTAATTTTGTGCATACGACACTTGCTGACGGTAGTTTTTGCAATATAAAGAAAAGAGAAAAGCACAAGGGAAAAATATGAAATAGGTTAAATGTATCTCAGATGTCTTGTTTAAGGCGAAGGTATGGTTTGTGTTCCCAAAGATTGAGGAATGTTGTACCGTATCGGATAAAACTGGAGTGGAGTAAGTACGTGCGTTCTATTCGATTGGGGTGATTGGATAGGCGTATCGGGAGGATTTTATGGCTGTACAGACAGTAAAAAATAGAGTACCTGTTATTGTTCTGACGACTTCGTATCGTTTAGAAGGCGAGATGCATGTAGTGCCAGGGGGAAGATTGTTAGACGAGATCAATCGCGAACGTGATTTTATTCCCTTAACTAACGCTACTCTTTTTGATCCTGCCAGTGGTCAGCCTGTAGATACTCTTGAATTTATTGCTATTAATAAGCAACTGATTTTGATGATCGCTCCAGCGGAGGGACCTGAAGGCAACTAATATTTGAAAATTGGGGAGTGGTTGTATGTTTGTCAGATATTTAGGGCATTCTTGTTTTTATGTGCGCTCTTCTAAGGGTACATCAGTCGTAGTAGATCCTTATTCATCTTATATACCGTACAGTTTTCCCAGTATTGAGGCTGATGTAGTTTTGTTGTCTCATGAACACAGAGATCACAACGCTTCTTACAGGGTTATGGGTAATCCCATGGTTATTAAAGCTACTACTCCAGCTCTTATGGAGAACGAATTGAACATTCCGCGCACTAAGGAGAAAGTTACCTTCTATGGTGTGCCTACTAGTCATGACGATTTTAACGGCAAGAGGCGCGGCCCCAATATGGTATGGCACTTTTATTGGGAAGGTGTTCATTTTGTTCACTTGGGTGATTTAGGTCACGTTCTGAATGATGCGCAGGTTAATCAGATCAGCAAAGCGGACGTGCTCTTTGTGCCTATTGGTGGCTTATCTACTTTGGGACCAGCAGAGGCAGGTTTAGTTATAAACCAACTTAAACCCAATATTATATTTCCGATGCACTTTAAAACTCCCAAGCTGGATAAAGTTTATAACTTGTGTCAGAATACTTTGGATGATTTTCTCATTCGAGTCAATAAAGTGCAAGACCAGGCTAGTATGTCTATGGACATAGACCAAGGTACTTTACCTAAAGAGCAGACGGTTATGCTCTTGCGCTACGAGTAGTAATCAGCAATTTGTAATTGACAATGTGCAATTGAGGCAGAATAAGGGAGCAGTTCCTGTTTTTCTGTCTCAATTTTTGATTTATAAAATTTTAACATGGATATCCTACACAATTTAAAGATCGTGTTGAGAGGTCTGTTTATGAAGAATTTTCTATTGGGCGTGCTATTTTTGCTAGTATCCTCTTCCCCATTGCTGGCGGAGGAAGGGATGGATATTGTTAAGACTGGATTCATTTATGACATTCGTTACGGTGAAGTATCGTTAGGAAATATGGGCTTAAGGGTTGCGGAGGGGGCGCGTTTTTATGCTTCAGGCAATTTAATTGCAACGGATTCTTGGGAAGCGTCTTGCAAGAATAAATTTGCTTGTACCCATTTAGATCGATTTGGTTTTATTGAAGAGTTGCACTGTTGGCCCGATCGGATTGAACATGGGAGTACACAAAAAGATTTTCTCCTCGAAGATTGGGGGCCGCGTCAAAAGGTTGGAGAGGAGGCGATCATATACGTGCAGTTCTATACAAAGCAGGGGTTAGACCTCGATCACCTCAAGCTGTTTATTGATGACGTAGCTGTAACCAGCGGGCAGATCAAAACAGCGGGAATAGTTATGGTTCCCTTGCGCTTACAAAAAGGAGAGCATCGGGCGCGCGTAGAGCTGAGACAAAGTGATCGGGCCGTTTGGGAACACTCTTGGTCGTTCAATGTTGAGGACGGCTCAGTCATCTTGGAATAATTTTTCTATACTCTCAGGTGAACGGTGAGTGTAAATA
>JAFSXH010000180.1 GCA_017444165.1 bacterium
ATGCTGGAACAGTTTAATGGCTCGCCTGATTCTGCGATTAAACACGCTATAGCTACCAAATCATCTCTGACTTCAAAGGGAGTTTGCTCGTATTGATCTTCCCACAGCACGGACAAAGCGGCTTCAAGCGCAGGTATACTCTTACCTATTTCATGGATGGAGATCTCACTTTTATTGATAGCTTCAATCAGGTGTTTAGCTATGAAGAAATTTCCTTCGGAATATTTTAAGAGTCCTTCAGTTATCTCTCCAGAAGGATCTTTTATATTGGAACTTATCCATTCCTTGAGTAAGTGAAGATGCTCTTTGACACTAGGACTGACCCATTCTACTTTAGCTCCAGAGGATTCCAAAACGTCCAAATGTCGGCCAGGTCTAGTTCCAATGAGAACGAACACCCCCTCAGGCAGATTATCTAAACCGGCGATACCAGCATTATCTACTAATTCGGGGGCACGTCCCAAGGCATCCACAATTATGAAGTAATTATCTTTTGATTCTCTATTTTTCAGAAATTCACAAAAAGCCGCAGACCAACTATAGGGTGTATCCCCAATTTTACTGTTATCTATGCCTGCACTAGTTAAAATAGCTTTCCAGAAGCCTCGCAGAGTATCTGTTTCCATTGCGTGGCGTATCTCTATAAAGATTGAATTGTGTTTCTGAGCTATCTTTTTTAGAAAGAAACTTTTGCCCACACCAGGCGCACCAGCAACGACAAAGGTCTTTATACCACTTTGACACGCATTCTCAAGTCTTTGTTCTAACCAAGTATTGTTGTTTGCAGTCATATATGCTCCTCTACGAAGACTCCTGGATATATCTTACCTAGTACCCATAATTCTATTATGTTCTTTAGCAGCAAATTTATGATAACTTTTAGCCTTTTTTAAGAAAGAATCTGCATCTTTTAATAGCATCTTCTTCTCGTTAGGATCATCCGTTTTCATAGCTTTTTTGCAATTTTCACTACATTTCCAAGAGTAACTGATGGCCATAGCTAGGTGTTTTTGAACTTTTTCAAATTCTATAGGACACTTCTGAGCATTTACCTCGGTAATATATTCTCTTTGAAATTCTAAAACTTTGTTTACGTCCGCCTGAGCTTGTTCTTTATCATAATTTTTATTGTGTATTATCGGTTTACAAGCATTTTCTGTATCAGCAACGACCTTACCGACCATAGGTATAACTTTATCACGCATACGCAAACGATAACTGGTTAATGCTGCAGGATCTAGCTTTTTTACGGTTACAATATCTTGGCCAGTTTCCGCTCTCTCTAAGGCTCGATTATACCAGAAAAGCCTATAACACACGGCTAAAACAACGATTAGACCGATAATAATGAACATGCAAGTTGCGGGAGCATCACCGCGCAGAGATCTTTTACGGCGCAAATTTTTTACTAGGTTCATATTTTCACATTACCTCCAATAATTACGACTGTGAATTATAATATAACTTAGCTCTCTAGACAATGATTTACAATAAACAAAATCAAGAAGGCAAACTGTAACTTATTACCTAATTATTCAATAAAGTAAATATATCTCAGGAGAAATTAATTTTGTCTACAGTCAATGTACTGGAAAGTACAGAAATAGTTCATCGTGATTCTGAATTAGTTAAGATAAATAATGATGCTATTGAGCTTTATTGTTCCCAATGGCAGAAAGAGCCTTTTGTTACTCCAGATTGGGATACAGATGTTCATTGGACTAGCCATGAATCTTATAAGTTGGCCAATTACATATTGTTGCTCGATTGTTTGAATTTTTGTTTTTGGCCAGATCTAGGCGATCCTAAGTGGCAGATAAATTATAAAGATGAGATTGTAGGTGGTTATCAGGCCTTAGCCATGTCCTTGAAGAGAGCCATAGAAGATGGTCTTCCTGTTTATGAGGCAGGCTGGATGGCTAATGCCACTATGAAAGATGTGAAGCGTGTCTTTAGAAGTTGTGATGGGGCGACAGAAATTCCCCTTTTAGATAAGCGCTTAGAACATATTAACGAGACGGGAACGGTGCTTTTAGAAAACTTCCACGGCCAATTCGCTGAGGCTATTTTGGAGTGTCGGCAGAGTGCTGTAGATTTGGTGAAATTAATTGTTGAATATTTTCCCTCTTTTCGAGATATTCACACTTGGAATTCACACAAAGTGTATATTCTTAAACGCGCTCAGATAACGGCTGTAGATATCTATGGCAGTTTCAATGGTCAGGACTTGGGAAAATTTGCCGATATAGATAAATTGACTGTCTTTGCCGATTATAAAATTCCTCAAGTTATGCGAGCTCTGGGTATTTTGGAGTACGCTCCTAGTTTGGCAGAAAAGGTGGATAGACAAGAACTAATCCCCTCTGGATCGCGAGAAGAATTAGAGATACGTGTAGGGATGATTTGGGCTGCTGAAGAGATGAGAAGGACTATGGCTCGGTTGGGTACTCCCAAAAAATCTTTAGAGATAGATTGGTATTTATGGAACTTGGGCCAGAGATCTCTTCCTAACGAAAAGCCTTATCACAGAACTAGAACGGTATTTTATTAGAAAGCGAAATTAAATAATGAGTAATTACTTTTCTTACACAGAACATCAGCGTTTTGGTCAGGGGACAGAGGCGCGTTTAGGGCGCATTGACACTCCCCACGGAAGCATCGAGACTCCTGAATTTTTACCTGTGGGTACTTTAGCTACAGTCAAAGGTTTATTGCCTAGCCAGTTAGAGGAGCTAGGGGCGCAGGGGATGTTGAGTAACACCTATCACCTCTTCTTGCGTCCAGGGGCCGATATTGTGGAAGAAATGGGCGGACTCCACAAGTTTATGAACTGGAAGAGGCCTGTGATGACCGATTCCGGCGGTTTCCAAGCCTTCTCTTTAGGGGCGGCTCGTCAGCATGGTATAGGCAAGATCGGTGTCTTCCCAGGGGCTGGAGCCGATATGGTAGCACATAAAGATACCTATAAACCTTTGGCTAAAATAGATGAAGATGGTGTTGTCTTCCGTTCCTTTTTAGATGGTTCTAAACATCGTTTGAATCCTGAGATCTCTATCCATATTCAGGAACAGTTGGGGGCAGATATTATCTTAGCTTTCGATGAGTGTACCTCCCCTGCGGCCTCTTATGAGTACACGGCTAAATCTTTAGAGAGAACACATCGTTGGGCTCTGCGCAGTCTCAATGCCAAAACTAAACCTCAGCAGGCACTTTACGGTATTATTCAAGGTGGTGAGTGGCAAGATCTGCGCGAAAAATCGGTGGAATTTATCACTAATCTGCCCTTTGATGGTTTTGCTATTGGCGGATCTTTAGGCAAGAGCAAACACGATATGCACAAAGTTTTAGAGTGGACTATCCCCGCTATGCCCCACGATAAGCCGCGCCATTTACTAGGTATTGGTGAAGTTGACGATCTCTTCGAGGGAGTGCAGAGAGGTATAGATACCTTCGATTGTGTCATCCCTACCCGCTTTGCCAGGACTTCTAATCTCTTAGTTCCTTATGATGTCGATGGAGCCAACAAGAGAGGTACTTTGGTTCTGCGCAACGCTGAATTTACCCACGATGAGAGGCCAGTCGATCCCAATTGTGATTGTTACTGTTGTCGCAATTTCTCTAGGGCTTATCTGCGCCATCTCTATAAGTCAGAAGAGATCTTGGGAAGTGTCTTAGGAACTTTGCACAATATACACTTTATGTTGAAACTCATGCGCGACATTAGAGCGTCGTTGGCTAATGGAACTTTCTTCGAGTTAAAGAGACATTGGTTAGAGATGAAAGAGGAACGCAACCATGGCCAATCCTGAATTTAGTTTGATAATTCCAACTTATAATCGTC
>JAFSXH010000181.1 GCA_017444165.1 bacterium
CAACACCACAAAGTCCACACTTTTTATGAGCATATTTAGTAAGATTCATGACACGATCGTCATCATCAGTAAACAAAATTCTCGCTTCATCTTCACTTAACAAAAACACCTGATCTTGTGTAGAGGGGCCTGCATTGTTAGTTAAGTTACTGATCTTAATCAAAGACTGCTCTTGAGCATTAAACACTTTCTTCATAAAATCATTATTCAACCAACGGCGTAATGTGCAATTTGACCATGTTATGCACTTACTTTCATTATAAAATTTATCGTTATAACGCTTATTGCATAATCCATATTCAG
The DNA here is from genome assembly GCA_017444165.1 of bacterium. GTDB lineage: Bacteria > Vulcanimicrobiota > Xenobia > Xenobiales > Xenobiaceae > RGIG3641. Next base: position 304 of record JAFSXH010000181.1, read on the forward strand.
CAATAACCAGCAAACTGTCAGAGTAACGATGTAACACTCGCCAAGTTATAGGTTCAACTTCACCATTAGGCCCCTGGGGACAACGACCGAATTCAAAACGATCACCTGCTTGCATCAATCTGCCATCAACTTTGTTGTACATTAGTACCCTCCGCAAAAGTTTATACTTGTAATTGAATAATTTAAAATAATTTTATGACTTAACAACAAACTGATCTATAAATGTAAATCTAAATTCTCAGTCTACAACTTTTTATCAGTTTCACTTTTTGGGGAGCCGACTTTTTTAATTAGCAATTAGAAATTGAAAATTAGCAATGAATTAATTATTTCTTTCCAAACCAACTCCACACTACTTCAGACACAACGCACCAGGCTTACAACCCAAACTTACAGCCTAAATAAACTTTAGCCCAAACTGTACGCACTGTCGTAGAGGAGACAGTCAGTTTTTTCGGTTTGGCCCATGCGAGCAAAGCGAGCAACCCCGACGAAAAAAGCTGACGCTCCAGAAACTACCTGAGCGAAATGCAAAACGAACGAAGATCTGCCCCAAACTGCAGAAACATTGACATTGAGTAGCAGTTGTGACTTTTTGGGGAGCCGACCTCTCGGAGCGAAGCGTAGAGCGGGAGGATCAACAAAAATGTCACAACTGCCCCACATAAATACAACATATTAGGCTTACAACGTAAAAAACGTACAGGGCTACCACACGTGATTACAGAATTTGCGAGTTTATAATTTATTGTCGTGTTTGGTTAGGGTATAAATTGTCTTTGCGTGATTCTCTGTTTTACAGTGCTCTAGAAAATATCTTTTGGATCACTTCGCAAACTTGCAGCGAGTTAAAAAATTATGGTTCCAGTAAATGGTGGTGGCAAGTGCGTTGGGCTCTATATAAGGCTTGGTTCGGCTACTCACCCAATTTAGCTATCCATAAACACTTAAAAAACAATAATCCAGAGATCTTACAGGGAAATTACTTACCAGATGATTGTGGAGATCTCACTTACGGAGAAACTCTTCCAGGTACAGCTTATGATCTTTTAAAAACTTTGGAAATAAACTCTGAAAGTAAGGTTGTAGATTTAGGTTGCGGTCGCGGAGTATTTCCACTGGTGGCGGGAGCGGCTTTCGGAGCAGAGAGTATAGGTTGTGATATAATTGAGGATTACATCACTAGAGGCAACAGAGCTACGGGCTATCTAAATTTACAGGATAAAATAAAATTTCAATTGTTGGACTTTACACGCGATCCTCTGCCACCTGCTGATCTGTACTTTTTATCAGCAACCTGCTTACAAGAAGAGACTTGGCAAAAACTATTAACTAACCTACATCGTACCGCCAAACCAGATAATCAAGTCTTATCAATAAGCCAACCCCTCCCCCATTCACTTTGGCAACTGCAAATGCGAGCCAACGTAGCCTTCACTTGGGGAAAAGCCACAGTATACGCCTACTCACGCAAAGGAAATAGATAAAATTTTCGTTCTTTAACTTAACAAAAATAAAGACGCATTCTATCGATAAAACTGAATGCGTCCATATAATTTTCGTTAAACTTCTTACTGAAATATTAAATAGAATTTAGAAGTTTTTTAAAAATTTCATCTGCATTATTAAGAAAAATTTTCACTAATTTGGGACTAAACAATATATCGGAATTCTTTTGTACCATCTCAATTACTTGTTTAGGCTGAAATAGTTGACCTTCGATGCCCTTAGTAAGCAAGCGTTCAATAAAATCAGCCATAGAGACGATCTGAGCAGAAAGTGGTATAGATTCTCCGCTCAAATGTTCAGGGAAACCACTGCCATTCCAACACTCATGATGGGAACGCATAGCGTCAATAACACCTTGTGGAAAAGGCATAGAAACAAAATGATCTGCGGCAATAACAGTATGTTGCTCGTAAATTTCATCAAGTTCAGGTTCTTTTTTGCTTTCGCTGTAATACATGGCAATATCTGGAAGGGCAATCTTACCTATATCATGCAGACAAGCTCCTATGTGGATACCATTTTTTAATTCTTCATCCAATTCTAGAGCTTGAGCCAAAACATCAGCAATAATAGCTACTCTTTGAGAATGAGTCTGACAATAAGAATCGCGCATATCAGCAATTAACGCTAAAGTCTTCATCATCTGGAAGAAACTCTTCTCAACGTTGGCAGAATACTCTCTCTCCTCTTCCAAAGCCATTCCCAAAAAGGCCGCTTTCGAACCGAAAAACTGCATAGAAGCATCACGGAAAAAATCCCCCTTTTGAGATGGCTGAACGCGAATAGAAGCCTCTGTCAATAGATTGATAGATTCTGCGTAATCACTATCCTGTAAACTCTCGGCAGCCTGATAATAAATCTTGTAAGCTTCAGGAACATTTTCTGCCATGACATTTAGTAACTCTATGGCTTGCTCTTTGCGCTCATTGAGACATCTCTTACTCAAACCCAGATAATATTTAGCGCGATTATCCGTAGGTGAACTCTCCAAAAACTTCTCTAGCTCGCCTTTAGCTTCCTCAAATTTTCCTATACGGTAATAGAGAATACCTATCTCATAATGAAAATTAATGTCTTTGGGATTTAATTCTAAAGCCTTTTTGAAAGCTTCTATAGATCGCGAAAAATCTTCAATCTTAGAATAGGCCAAACCTAAATTATAATAGACCTTACTGGTGCGCTTATCGAGAGATATAGCCTTTTCCAGCCGAACAACTGCCTCGCTGTAACGCTCCATGGAGTTGAGAACAATACCTAAAGAGAAAAAGGCATCCCCACTATCGGGCATCAATTTACAGGCTAAAACCAGATGTTCTAAAGCCTGCTCATTTTGGTACAAGTTTCGGTACAAATTACCAGCAGTAAGATGGTAAGGCCCAACCTTGGGAGCTATATCTATAGCAACATTAACATGTTTTAATGCTTCATCATTGCGATTCTGTTTTTCTAAACATTTACCTAAACCAAAATGAGCCTCAGCTAGACGAGGGTACTTATCGAGAAGGTGGCGCAAAATCTTCTCCACTTGAGCGAACTGCTCAGAGAGCATATAAGTTTGTGCTAAGTGTAAATGAGCGTTTATGTGATCTGGGGATATTTCCAAAACACGCCGATACTCATTTATAGCCTGGGCATAATCTTTTAAACCGTAGTAAGCACGCCCCAAACAATAATGGGCATAAGCATCATTTTTAGTGTATTCCACATATTTTTTGAGAAGCTTATAGGCCGTCGCGTATTGACCATTGTAAATGTAAGCTAACGCTTTACACAAATCCAGTTTATTTCTGTTGATGCTGTGATTAAC
>JAFSXH010000182.1 GCA_017444165.1 bacterium
CCCGCTCAAGCAGAAGTTGGCTCGTTTGGCTCAGCAGATCAGTATTGCTGGTATTAGTGCCGCTATCTTGATCTTTGTCATTATGGGTATTGAGGAGACAATTAAGGCTAAAGAACTCCTCGCTGCTTTGAGTCTGAATCAGGGCATGGCTATAGGTATGACTGTAGGTGCTTTGATCCTGGGCTTCATACTTATGAAGAGTGCCCTGACGAAGTTCTTCTCCTCCATGGATGTTGAGTTGGACAACGTTTGGAAACAGTTAGCGGGCGTGATTCCTATGGCTATCGCCTCCTTCATGCTCTTCCTTTGTATTTGGGGTTTCACTGATGTAGGTTTGCGTCCCCATGCCATGGTCTTGATGCGCGAACTTTTGACCGCCTTCATGGTAGCTGTAACGATTATTGTTGTAGCTGTTCCAGAGGGATTGCCTATGATGGTCACTATCTGTTTGGCTTTGAATATGATGAAGATGGCCAAGCAGAATTGCTTAGTGCGTCGCTTGATAGCTTCTGAGACTATAGGTTCTGCCACCGTTATCTGCACAGATAAGACTGGTACTTTAACCGAAAACAAGATGACCCCCGTCTGGTTCTTCATGGGTATGCATAAGTTTACTGGTGATGAGACTAGCAAAGTTACTACTATACCTGAGTGGGAGACGATCTCTCGCGGTATTTGCGTCAACTCTGAAGCTCAGTTGGAAGAAAAAGATGGTGCTTTGGTAGGCGTAGGTAACGCCACTGAGTGTGCCCTCTTGAAGTTCCTCAACGCTAACAAGATTGATTATCGCACAATTAGAGAGAAGTTCGCTAGGGCTTGGCAGCTCGATTACAACTCTCAGCGCAAACGCTCCATTGCCGTTATCAATGTTGACGATCAAGATATTTGCTATATCAAAGGTGCTCCTGAGCGCATAGTCGCGGCCTGTACGCATATCAGTGTCAATGGCGAGCTCAGACCTATTGAAGATTATCGCAAAGATATTGAAGATGGTATTTTAGAGGCTTCTAACCAAGCTCTGCGCGTTATCGCTTTTAGCCAGAAGATTTCTGATAAGGGCCAGAAGTTTGAATATACTGAAGATGGTTGTTGTAACAATCAGGTCTTCTTGGGTATGGTCGGTATTATCGATCCTCTGCGCAAAGAGGTTCCTGGTGCTGTAGCTAACTGCCACAAAGCTGGTATCGAAGTTAAGATGATCACTGGTGACGCTCTGCCTACCGCTAGAGCCATCGCCAAGGGTGCTGGTATCTTGACCGAAGGTGGTCTGATTATGACCTCTCAAGAGTTCAACGAGATCAGCGAAGAAGATCTGCCTGAGAAAGCTCAGAAGTTGCAGGTTTTGGCCCGTTCTACTCCTATGGACAAGTACAAGATTGTCCAGGCCTTGCACAAGGTTGGCGCAGTCGTAGCTATGACTGGTGATGGAACCAACGATGCTCCCGCTCTCAAGGCCGCTGATGTAGGTCTTTCTATGGGCATAACGGGTACTGAGGTTGCCAAAGAGGCTAGTGACATTGTTTTGGTAGATGACAACTTCAAGAGTATCCTCACTGGTGTTTGGTGGGGCCGTACGCTCTATCAGAATATTCAGCGTTTCTTGCAGTTCCAGTTGACAGTCAATGTTGTGGCTCTCTTAGCCGCCTTCATTGGACCTATCGTAGGTTGTGATCTTCCTTTGACCGTGCCTCAGTTGCTCTGGGTAAATATTATCATGGATACCTTCGCCGCCTTGGCCTTGAGTACCGATCCTCCTCGCGCTAATACGATGGATCGCAAGCCTATTTCACGTGAAGCCCACTTGATAACTCCCGCTATTGGTCTCAACTTGGTATTGATGGGTATCTATCAGTTGATAGTTCTCTATATAATCTTGTTAGGTGATATTGTCCAAGGTGATCCTGCCACTAATATCACTAAACAGACCGTATTCTTCACAGTATTCGTACTCTTCCAGTTCTGGAATATCTTCAACTGTCGCGCCCTGCGTTCAGATGAATCGATCTTCACTGGTTTGGTCGAGAATAAGGCTTTCATAGGTATCGTGACGGCTATCTTTGTTGGTCAGGTCTTGATGGTTTCCATTGGTGGCCCTGTCGGTGAGATCTTCCGTACCGAACCTCTGTCCGCTAGAATGTGGCTCAATGTATTGCTCCTTACCTTCTCGGTCATACCCGTTGGTTGGTTGATTCGTATGATCTGCCACTGGAGTGGTGTAGAAGATAAAGTTATCGAGAGTAAGGAAGAAGCTGAAGAAGCCGCCTAAATCTAGATAATCGAAATAGATCGCAGGCTAAAAAATTAAACTTTGGCCTGCGATTTTTTTATAAACAAAAAAAGGAGAGTTAATAAAGTGCCCGTTTCTAAAATATCTGGTATAGAATATGAAATAATGTACAAAGGTGCATTTGCTATGCTCCAAGTGGCTATCCCCCGTGGACGTACTTTTATGGCCGAATCCGATGCTATGGTAGCAATGTCGAGTACATTAGAGATCGATGCAACTAGTAAAGGTGGAATCACCGGTGCTATTGGCAGAATGTTCACAGGTGAGAAACTGTTTCAGCAGACAGTTAAAGCTGTGAATGGAGATGGAGTTGCTTTCTTCTCTCCAACTTTACCTGGCGATGTTGCCGCCATTGAGATGGATGGCGAATGTGAATATATGATGTGTAGTGATGGTTACTTTGCTTCCACCGAAGGCATAAATATGGGAACCCAATTGAACGGTTTATCTAGTGGCGGCGTCGGAGGGGTAATCAGCAAGGGATTGTTCTCAGGTAACGGTTTCCTTGTGGCTACAGCTTCAGGACGAGGGACACTCTTCATCTCTTCTTACGGTGCTATTGATCATATCGACATTCCTCAGGGTGAAAGATTTGTTATCGATAACGGTCACTTAGTAGCTTGGCCCTCTAACATAATGTACAGAGTAAAACAAGCCAGTTCACAAGGAATTTTTGCTTCTCTCTTTTCGGGTGAATGTTTAGTTTTAGAGTTTCAGGGTCCTGGACGTGTCTACTTCCAAAGCCGCAACATTGCCAGCTTGAAAGGCTTTATAAGGAGCGTAGTGCCATCTCGATAAGTTCCCTATGTGGAGCAAAGATCGCCTTACATTCGGGGATCGCTTTGATAAACTTGGTTCTGTAACTTTTACCTGCTTGCGGATCGAGGCGATCATCGAGGAGGAAGACGACACCTCGGTCACTTTCAGTGCGTACTAAACGACCGAAACCTTGACAAAATTTTAAAACGGCTAGGGGTAGAGCGTATTTGCAAAAGCTGTTCTCTCCAAAAGTGCGCGAGCGCAAACAAAAGAGCGGATTATCTGGTACTTCGAAGGGCAGACTCAGGATAATTACGCAAGAGAGAGCTTCTCCAGGTATATCTACTCCCTCCCAAAAAGAGCTAGTTCCGATGAGGACTAGCTTTTCTCTATTTCTTTTAGCGTTGCGCAGACGTTCAACATATTTAGCTCGCGTTCCAGCACTCTGTTTTAAAACTGTAATATCTTCAAACTGCAATTCTTTTTGTAATTTAACGGATAGTAAATGAACATCCGTATGTGAAGTAGATAAAACTAAAGTTCTGCCTTGCCACTTCTTAGCGGCCTTCTTAATAAATTGCACTGCCTCAGAGATAAAATAGTCATAGTCATCGCGTGAGCGGCACAGATCGTTGGCAATTCCTAAAACAACATTATCTTTATAATTAAAAGGACTAGGCACAAAGAGTGTGTTGGCATCTAATTCCTTCAAGCCCAAACGCTCTTGAAAAAATTCAAAATTATTATCTATTTGCAAAGTAGCTGAAGTCATAACTAAAGAGGAAACTTTAGAATAAAATCTCTCTTGTAAATAATCGCTAACATTAAAATTGGCCGCTTTTAAACTTATATCGCGATGGGTTCCCTCCAACCAGTGGCCCACAAATTCATCCTCGCCAATATCAAAGACAGTTGTAAAACTCTCATTAAATTTGCATGTCCGCTCCAAGGCGTTGTCAAAATAAGATCTTATATAATCACTTTCGATATCAATGTCATTTAATTTGAGAAAATTGTCCCATTTAATTGATAGACGGCTCAAAGAACTATAAAATTCCACACACGAGGCTAAAAATATTTTACCCTGTTCTGCAACTTTATCTCCTCCAGTCTTATCTAACCAATCTCTTTCCAAAACGGCTGATTTTTTATAATTAGCCCCAAAATATTCTTGCAAGGCACGCAAAAAAGGTTGTAAAGTTTGACTTATTTTCAAAAATGGCCCAAAGTACAGACTATTTACATCTGTTAAAATATCCTTATAGCCTGGATAGAAATAATATTTACCTTCCACCAACGAGGCTACATCGGCAAACCAACCTTTAGTTAAGGTATCATTAAATTGCTCTATCCATAGCTTGCCACTGCTATCTTCTTCGGCAGATTCTCTATCATTGACAAAACTGTTGAGAAAGATCTTGCTCTTGAGAGAATTAAAAACTTCAGTAGATTGCTCGATAGCTACATCTTCCAAATGGTGAGCCTCATCAATAATATAATTTCCTGGATAGAGAGAATTATTCTGTAAAAGTGAACATATGTAAGCGTGATTAGTCAAAAACACATCTACTGAACTGTTAATTAAAGCGCGGTCGCGGTAAAAAAAACATCGACCATAATAAGGACAGACCTTTTTCAAACAATAAAAAGAATCAGCGCAAATTTTAAACCAAAATTTATCATCCCAAACTACTCCATTTGATAATTTGGCACGAAGTTCACTCAAAGTTCCATGTAATGGTTCTCGCTCCACAAAATTGTAATTGAATAGAGAAGTCTCTTCATAATTAATAATCTCTTGTAAGTTGCTAATTAACTTGCGTTGTCCCTCACTCAAATAAAGTTCTTTGCGAACTTTTTCTAAACGATAGCGACACAAATAGCGATTTCGCCCCAAAATTTGCACTAATTTGAAAGGCGTGCCGAGAATTTGAGTTACAAAGGGGTAATCTTTGGCAATAATCTGTTGTTGTAAATTAGTAGTGTAAGTAGAAACAAAGATACTCTCTCCCTCGTACTTGAGTCGCCAAATGACACTAGGAATCAAATAAGCTAAGGTCTTTCCTACCCCAGTACCCGCCTGAATGAGCGCACAATTTCCCTCTGCTAAAGCTCTAGCTACAGCCAAGGCCATATCCAACTGACCTTGACGCAAACTGTAGCCAGCACTTTTAGATATAAGCTCCCTAAAAACGTAATTCACATCATTATAAAAATTATCGGCTTGACTATTTTTCATGATAAATAATTTTAAAAGGCCCCAAACGGTATCGAAGAGATAACCGCTGAGACCTTTCTGAGATCATTTATAAAATACTACATCTCCGAACGACGGCGACGACGGCGGCGCACGGGAGCATCCTCGATAATATCCAGATCACTATCTAAGTGCTCTTCATAGACTGGTTGCTCACGGCGGCGAGGAGCCATGGGACGATCTTCATACATGGGTTGTTCACGGCGGCGAGGGGCCACGGGACGATCCTCATACATGGGTTGCTCGCGACGGCGAGGAGCCACGGGACGATCTTCATACATAGCTTGCTCACGACGGCGGGGAGCTACGGGGCGATCCTCATAGGCGGCCTCACGCATACTAGCCGCTTCACGGCGGCGCACTGGCAGTGGACGATCATCATAAAGATCCTCTTGATAACGAGGGGCTATCGAACGCTCTTCGTGTATGGCTCGCATGGCCGCTCTGTCCGCTCTTTCAGGCTCACGACGGGAAACACGTTTGCGCTCTGAACGCTCTGCACGCTCGCTACGCTCAGGACGTTCTACATGTTCAGGACGCTCGTTGCGCTCAGGACGCTCGACACGCATACGCCGTCTCTCTGATCTAGGTTGCTCAACTTCAGCTTGAGAACCACCCTCTGCTAACTCTTCCTCACTCCAGAGATCTTTGCGGGTCAAGTTAATTCTGCCGAGATTGTCTATCTCTTCAACTTTAACTTTAATCTCATCGCCGACCTTAACAACGTCTTCCACACTGCGTACGTGATAAGGTTTAATCTTGGAGACGTGCAGAAGTCCTTCACGACCAGGAAGGATCTCGATAAAGGCTCCAAAGTCCATCATGCGCACGACTTTGCCATCGTAGATCTCGCCAACTTCAACATTGCGAATCAGATCGTTAATCATCTTACAGGCGTTCTCTACGGAAGCACAGTTGACACCAGCTACAAAGACACGACCATCTTGTTCGATCTCTACCTTAGCACCCGTATCAGATATGATCTTGTTAATAACCTTACCGCCAGGCCCAATGACATCCTTTATGCGATCAACGGGAATCTGGATAGTTGTCACTCTAGGAGCGTACTTAGAAAGTTCGGCACGATGAGTAGGAATAAGTTCGTGGATCATGTCCAAGATCTCTAAGCGAGCCTCCTTAGCTTGCTGGAGAGCCTTAGCCAAGATCTCCATAGTCACGCCCTTCATCTTAATATCCATCTGCAGAGCGGTAACACCTTCGGCTGTACCCGTAACCTTGAAGTCCATCTCGCCAAAGGCATCTTCCATACCTTGGATATCAGTGAGGACTACGTAATTGTCACCCTTCTTAATGAGTCCCATAGCAATGCCGGCCACAGGAGACTTGATCGGTACACCAGCATCTAAGAGGGAGAGAGTACTGCCACAGGTAGAGGCCATTGAGCTAGAACCGTTAGACTCCAAAACATCGCTGACGACTCTTATGGCGTAGGGGAACTCCTCTTCACTAGGAAGCACGGGCATAAGGGCGCGTTCGGCCAAAGCACCGTGACCGATCTCACGTCTGCCTGGACTGCGCATAGCCTTAGCTTCACCGACACTAAACGGCGGGAAGTTGTAGTGGTGCATGTAGCGACGATTAGTCTCGCCAAAGACGTTATCAAAACTCTGACCTTCAGAGAGAGTACCCAAAGTACAAGCGGAGAGTACCTGAGTTTGACCGCGAGTGAAGATAGCCGAACCGTGAGTTCTAGCCATCACGCCTACGCGTCCCCAGAGAGGACGGATCTCGTTGATCTTGCGTCCGTCGGGACGGATACCCTCATCAACGATCATGGTCATTAACTCATCTTCTTTGATGTGCTTTGAAATAGCCGCGTAATCCTTAGAAGCGGAAGGATCATTGCAAATAGCTAAACGGGAAGCCTTTTCCTCTTCGGTAATATTACCGTCAGCTTCGATGGAAGCCTTGAGAGCTTCTAAATCGATAGCATCAAAGGCTACTTCGCGGGCGTGTTTCTCAATAACGCGCATGGCCTTAGCAATAGGCTCATATTGGTATGCACGTACTAATTTTTCTAATTCAGCATCGGGAGAATAAATGGGATAATTTCCTTTGGGCTTGCCACAGACGGCTACTAACTCTTCTACAGCCTTAATGATCGTGCGGATAGCTTCATGGGCTACTTTGAAAGCATCAATGAGCATGCTCTCAGGAACCTCTTGGCAGCCACACTCAACCATATTGAGATTATCCTTAGTTCCAGCTACAGTCAAGTTCAAAGTGCTGTTTTTAAGTTCACTCTCAGTAGGATTGATCACAAACTGATCATCGATGTAACCGATACGCACACCAGCCACGGGGCCTTCAAAAGGAATATCGGAGATAGAGAGGGCTGCACCCGCACCACAGAGGGCTAAAACATCAGGATTGTTCTCAGAATCGGCCGACATACAAAGACCGACAATGTGGACGTCATTGCGGAAACCTTCGGGGAAGAGCGGACGACAAGGGCGATCTATCACACGAGAGACCAAAATAGCCCTTTCTGGTGGACGACTTTCACGCTTAATCCAACCACCAGGGATCTTACCAGCAGCATACATTCTCTCTTCATAATCGACTGTTAAGGGGAAGAAATCGACACCTTCACGAGGTTGAGGAGTGGCACAAGCCGTAACTAAAACCGTAGTCTCTCCACTTGTCACCAAAACGGCTCCACCCGCTTGTTTAGCAACCTCACCAGTTTCAAACCTTATTGTGCGCCCACCTACTTGGCACTCGACGACGTGCTTGTTTTTGGCTACTTCTGCGAGCACATCTGTCAATTTACTCATAATTGAGATCTCCTTGTTTTTCTTTACATACTACTTAAGCGGCCCGAAGTTCAGTGATCTAGAGGCAAAACCTGCCTAAATAAAAAAAAATCCTGGGTATAAACCCAGGATAGAAAAACATACTGTATACTCTGTTCTAACGGCGCAAACCTAAGCGGCTGACGATAGAACGATAACGCATAATATCGACTTTCTTCAAATAGTCGAGCATGCGACGACGGCGACCGACCAACATGAGCAAACCGCGGCGAGTATGGTGATCTTTAGGATGAACTTTGCAGTGCTCAGTGAGGTGGATAATACGCTCAGTGAAGAGAGCGATTTGAACCTCTGGAGAACCAGTGTCGGACTCGTGAGTACTATATTTAGCAACAACTTCTTGTTTAGAAAGCATTTTCTTTACTCCTCATACTATATAGACGCTGATGTCTGGGCTAAAAGTCGAGGTAACTAAAAAGCCAAGCCAAAAGCCGCTGGATATTCTAGCATAGTGTAGAGAAAAGTCAAATGCTCAATTTCCTTACAGTGAATTTTCACTATAATAACAGTACTGCCTTTTTTCCACAAAATATACCAAACAAACAGCAAGCAACACTCAACACCGTATAAACACCACACATTGCATAGGATCCGTTCTCAAATAATTCGTATGATTCTAAAGAAAAAGTGGAAAATGTTGTAAATCCTCCACATATTCCAGTTTTTAGAAATAGAATAATATTCTGTGAAAGATTAACTTTGTTATCAAGCATTCCCACTACAATCCCTATCAAGACTGCACCTAAAATATTGGTCAGTAACGTTAAAATTGGGAACTCTGTCTTTATTGGAATAAGGCTAATAGCATATCTCCCCATTGCTCCTATAGCTCCACCTAACGCCACAAATAAAAATTTCACTTTAATATACCCCGCAAATCTTGATTGAAGATCCAGCCAGAACTATGGAACAACTGCTACACACAAACACAGCTTATCAGCCTTACAACATAAAAAAACACACAGCCCTTAAAAAGGATTTTTGTAAACATCCCCTGTCTAGGACTGTGCGCTGTACCCGAAGTTTGTCCTTTTGGGTTCACCTCAAAAGGGCAAACTTTGTCTAAGGCTGTGCGTCGTACCCATACACTATTTACTCTCTTGATCTGCCTCTTCCAACTCTTCCAAGTCGTTAGGTTTGGCTCCCCAGGTGTAAATAAATGGTATGGCTGCCGCGATAGCACAAATGACTAACATTTGGAAGGCCACATCCCATCCGTACTTATCTAAGAGTAAACCCATACCCCAACCAGAGACGACACTGCTTATATAACCGAAGAGTCCAGTCATACCCACAGCTGTGGCCGCCGCCTTTTTAGTGGCTAAGTCAGTTGCCATAACCGCTACTAAAAGTTGAGGTCCGTAGATGAAGAAACCTAAGAACATAAAGATTAAGGTATAGACCCAAGCTGATTCGAAGACGGGCATCTTCCAGAAGCTGAATATACCAATAATAGTCACAATAGAATAAGCTAAACAGACTGGAGCTCGCTTGCCATTTAGATAGCGATCTGTAATTAAGCCTGCTACTAGTGAACCTACTAAGCCAGCAATTTCGAAGAGGGCCATAGTTAGACCAGCGTTGACTAACGGTATTCCTCGATAAGTTAAATAGCTGGGACCCCACGTTACTAACCCATAACGCAAAATATAGATGAAGAAATTAGCCAAACATATGGCCCAAATGTAAGGATTATTGAAAACATGGCGGCAGAGGAAGGTAAAAAATTCCTTAGTACTCTGCTTCTTTTCAGGTTCTTCGGAGGGAAGAGTCAGTTCAGTCTCTTTACTAAATCTAGTGTGATACTCTTTTTCAGAACCTTCAACTTTATCAGTGATTAGATTGGAGTACTCTTTTTCACCCGTGTAATATTCGGGGTCGGGCAGTCCTAAAGATTGAGGAGTATCGCGCAAACGCTCCAACAAGAAGAGAGCCGTTAAACCAGCTATAGCTGCTGGCACATAAAAGACCCAACGCCAACCAAAATGCTCTCCCAAATAACCGCCCATCACCAAAACGATAGAGAGTCCTATCTGGTGCGAAGTATTCCAAATACTCCAATAAGTACCGCGCTCCTTAGAAGTGAACCAGTGGCAAATAACACGAGAACATGGCGGTGAACCCATTCCCTGGAACCAACCATTTATGACCCAGGCGAAGAGCAAGACCAAGAACGCGCTGTTCATACCAAATAGGAAGTTAGCCAAAGCCGACAACAAAAGGCCCACTGCCATAAAGTATCTGGCGTTACAGCGGTCTCCTAAAAATCCATTGACGAACTTAGAGATTCCATAGACGACATCAGAAACCGAAACGATGGTTCCGATTAAAGCCTTGCTCATCCCTAAACTGGACTCGATCAGAGGTATGGCAATAGATATATTTTTGCGCACAAAATAAAAAACACCATATCCCACAAAAGTGGAATATAGCTGACGCAACCGCCAATATTTATACTTTTGCTTCATCTCCTCTTCGTTGTCGTAACAAGGCGGAGCTTCAGGAGCAGGTTCAAAAATCTTAAAAGGGTTAAACATCAACCGATCTCTCCAAAAATTTTATTTAACGGTAATTTATAACACAAAATAGTGTAAAGGAAAAGACTAAAAATCATTGCTAAAAACAAATTCACTTTACTTGAATATTACTATTTTTTTTGCTAAGTTTTTGATTATGGAAAGTATAGATGCGTTGGAAAATTTCAACAGTAGTGTTGAACTCTGGGGCTGTGATCCCACGGAGAAAATAGTTAATGTTTGGGCTGATGAGATAGGAATTACTGTTTGGAAAAGAGATGTCAATCGTGGAATTGAGGTGGAAAAAGTTGAGTTCTCACCTTATTTGTGGGCCTGCTCTTCTGTGGGAAAATTTTTGGCCATAGCTGGCAATTATAAATTTAGGGAACTTAATGGGAATAATTATTACGACAGTCTGATCTACACCCCGACTTTTAAGGAATTGATCGCATTGAGCAATAACATTGCTTCTAGTTTAAATATGCGCAATGGAAATCGCCTCTGTGGGCAGATGTTTATCAATGATTGTGTCAATCTTTATTTGATGGAATCAGGACGCACTTTGTATAAAGGATTACAGTTTAAAGATTTGTTGCGCTTAGATATAGCCGTTATCACAACTAAAGGTAATTGGGCGAATTTAGGTCTCTATACTGAAGAAACGGTGCAGGCAGTCTCTTTACATACATCCTGCGGAAAAGACTATCTTTTACGGTTAGAAGATTTTAAGAACGAGAAGGAACTGTGGCAAAAATTTGTCTCTTTAATTTTAGAGATAGATCCCGATATTCTGTGTGCTCACTGTCTTTTCGATGATGTTTTGCCTTACATCAAAGCACGCGCTAAAGTCAATAAGGTTAAATTGTCTATAGGCCGTCCTCAAGGTTCGACTAAGGCCAGCCAATTAGAGGCTACAGAGCGCAAAACTTTTATGCAGTTAGCGGGGAAACGGTATGATTATCACAATTGGGAAGTGCGAGGTCGCGATTGTGTCGATACTTTGATCTTAGCTCGTCTGCGCGATGTCTCTAATCGTGAATTGGAGATTTTTAGCCTCTTCGAAGTTGCAGAATCGCTCGATATAAAATTTGAGTGTAGCAACAATACTGAAGAGCTTGCTTGTCTATCCTCTAAAGTGTGTGATTTGTTATTACCTCCATTCTTTATGCAGGCCCAAATCTTCCCTTATTCGTTGCAAAATACTATATTGCGCGGCAACGCCACAAAGATAAATAGCCTCTTTTTGCGCAATTATCTTTTGAGAGGAGAGTCAGTTGCGGAAAAACCAGAACCTGCAAGTTACACAGGAGCCGTAGCAGGGCAAAGTGAGAGTGGTTTGATAAAAAATGTCATGCACTGCGACGTGCAGTCACTTTATCCCTCAATTATGCTCACTTTCAATTATGGACCTCAAAGTGACACTTTAGAGATCTTCCTCAAAATGTTAGCTACTTTGAGACGATTCCGTCTGCAAGCCAAAAAATTACATCGTCACTATTTACAAAAAGAGATTAAAGATTCTGAAAAGATCAATTTTTATCACAATTTACAGAACACTTTTAAAATACTGATAAACTCTTTTTACGGTTATCTAGGTTTTTCTCAAGGTAATTTTGCCGACTTTAATCGAGCCTCTCAAGTAACTGCTAAAGGTCGTGAAATTTTAGAAAATATCTTGCAACTTTTACAAGAAAAAAATTGTCGAATAATCGAATACGATACTGATGGAGTTTATTTTACCGCCCCTGCAGGGATAATCGAAGATCCTCGAGCTAGAGAAGAGATTGTCAATCACATAAATACTAATTTACCACAGGGTATAAACGTAGACTTTGACGGCTTCTACAAGGCGATGTATGCTCACACTACAAAAAATTACGCCTTGGCCACTTTTGATGGTCAAGTGAGTTTTAGTGGAGCCACTTTCCGTTCACGTACGCGCGAAGTATTTTTGCGAGAAGCTCTGCAGACAATAACTACCTTAGCCCTGTTTGACAGAAGTGACGAGATAGTTGCCTACATAGCTACGCTCAAAGAAAAAATATCTAATCATGAATTATCTATAGACAAACTTTGTAAAACTGAAATTCTGAATGATTCCACCGATAACTATCTGCGCAAAATATCTGCTAGCTCACGCAACCGCTCCGCCGCTTACGAAGTAGCTCTGCGCTCTTCTCGCACTTACAAGGCAGGTCAAGCGGTGAGCTATTACATCACTGGCACAAAGAAGACGGTCAAGGCTTTTGAAGTCGCTAAAGCCACTGAAGAATACGATCCTCAACATCCTGATGAAAACATTAAATATTACATCGGAAAGTTGGAAAGTTTCTTAGAACAGTTTACGATGTAAGTTATGTGTTAAAAAACAGTTGTGACTTTTTGCGGTGAACAGAATACTTTTTAATTCGTAATTCATAATGCGTAATTCGTAATTGGGATTAGTTACTTATTTCTTTCTAAATAATTGCGCATTACGAATTAAGCATTACTAATTGTTAAAGAGCGGTAGGAGAGTCCAAAAGGACACAACCTCAGACACAACCTACTATGTTTGCAACATAAATATACAAACTTACAACGCGGAAACGCACAAATTCACATATTCTATGGCAAAAAGTTGTAAAATGTTATCGTAGCTTATAGCGTTGTAATTTGCCATTTATGGAGTATGGCAAGCTGGGTACAAACTCAATCCATTTAATCTGTAAATAGGGCGGTTGGTTATTGTTGTAGGCGTATTTTATGGCATTGGCCGTCTCTCCACTGGGTTCAATGTTAGGTCTAAGGACAATGTAGGCTCTAAGATGCATGCGATCACTGTTATCCATGGCACTAACCACGGCGGCTTGATCAACCTGGGGCAGACGGAGCAAATTATCCTCTACATCGAGAGGTGAAACCCATTGGCCGTCAATGTAGATCATATCTTCTTTTTTGCCCATGAAGTAAAAGTATCCATCTTCATCGATAGTACATTTATCACCAGTATCGAGCCATGTACCTAAAATAGAACGTGAGCTTTTTTTACGTTTATTCCAGAACTCTTTGGCCATCGATCCGCCATTGACTAGCAGATTGCCATATTGCCCTGGCTGAACGGGTTGGCCATCCTTATTTTCTAATCTAACCAAATAGCCATTTATGGGTTTACCTACAGAGCCAATTCTTACTTTGTCTGTGGAATTAGATATGTAAGTATAAAGCTCTTCTGTACTGCTCAGACCATCGATAATATTGCGGAGGAAGTGTTTTTCCCAAATTAATTGGGTAGAGAGAGGCAAAGTTTGACCTCCAGAAATACACAGACGCAAACTAGGAAATTCTAACGGTTCATCCTCACTATTTTGAGCGAGAATCCGTGCGTAGGTGTTAGGATCTCCAAAGAAAACGGTAGGTTTATGTGTGTTTATATCATCAATGAGATCTTCGACCAATTCATAATTCTCTCTTAAAAGTACGGTTGCTCCAGAACACAGCGGAAAGAAGATCTTTTCCATTATGCCTAAATTGCTGTAAATAGGCGAAGTTGAAAGGATAATATCTTCGCGGTTTAATGATATAAAGTTTTGTGCATAGGCTTGGCATACGTAGAGCGGAGAACGGTGAATGTGTACAGTAGCTTTAGGAAAACCACTCGTACCTTGAGTATAGATCCATAAAGCTACATCATCGGTAGTAGTTGGCGCAACATTCAGCTCGTTATTCATATCTTCCAGCTCTTCAGCTAAAGATGCACCAGCTATATTGGAATTTGGTTTATCGACAATTATTTGAGTGTTCCAAGCTAAATCTTTGCAGATATTTTTTACTTCCAAAAATATGTCGGCAGTGACTACAGCTAACGAAGCTCTGGTGTCATCCAATATGTAACGCAGTTCGTGAAGTTTGAAGTTCTTGTGTATGGCTACAGGTACTGCTCCAATTTTAATACACCCTAGGTAGAGGGCGAGAAAATCTACTCCCTCTTCAAAGAGCAAGACCACTCTCTCTTCAATTCTAACTTTGTGTTTGAGCAAAAAATTGCCAGCCTTATTGACTAGGTTATTTAACTCTGAGAAGGTTACCGTTCGTCCTGGGGCAACAATGGCAATATTTTCTGGCCACTCCTCCAGAGCTTTACTCAGAAGATGACCTGTGAGATTAAATTCTCTAGTGATACCCAAGTTTATAGCGTTAGGATTATCGTTACCGCGCACATTTAGAGTGTCCATCTTTTTGCTCCTCTGCGTTTAAGCAGCTTTGCCCTTTAATTTTATCAACTTGTTGCGCAACTTATCGAGTTTTTCTTTACTGCCAGGAGATTCTTTCTCTAATTCTTTGGCGATAAGGTCTCCTTCTTGGAATCGACCTAGGAAATAGAGAACAGCAACTCTGTTGTATTTATTTTCATTTAGAGGGACAATTTGATCTAAACGATCAATGACTGCAAGAGCCTCTTGAAAGCGACCCGAATCTATGAGCATTCTAGTCTTCAGTAATAGCAAGTTGGGATTGCGGGGATCTAGAGCCAGTGCTCTGTTCATAACATGTATAGCTTCAGGCAGAGTTTCCTTATTGTTAGCTAAAATTGAAGCCCATATCTGTAAAGGACGCGTCTGATGAGGAGCCAGAGCCGCGCTCATAGCTGCGTATTCACGAGCCTTTTGCCAAATTAGCCTCATTTCATCTTTGGGCATAAATCTATCGACCTCTCCCATGATTACAGCCAACTCTAGAGCATAATTACTTTGATGCCAGTAAGGAGCTAAACTCATAGCCACTCCCAATTTTTGTAAAGCTTGATCGTAGAATTTCAGACATTCTGTAATATCGTCAGGATGCTCTTCTCTTGCTTCGTAAGCCTTTTCAGAGTAAGAGTAAGCGGAACCGCCATAGTAAAGACTGACAAGGCTTAAGACCGTTCCTAAAGAGATAAAGAGCATTATACCCAAAGTCGTAGCAAGAAATAGACGAGCCTGAGGGGCGTATTCAAAAATCTCATTGTCTAGTTCTTCAACTTCGTAAGGATAATCTTCAAGATTACCGCTAATTAGAGTTATAAAGAATACATACAAGATTAAAGTACTTACTGTAGCACTCAAAAAGATGTGAGCTGTAAAGAAACATAAGCAAGAAGATATAAGGCCAATTTTCAGATGGGCATTTTTAATATTTCGAGCCGAGTTAAAGGCAAAACACATGGCCGTTAAGTAGAGGATAAAAGCGGGCCAGCCTGCGGTGGAAAGAACCGTTAAAAACTCGTTGTGGACAGATTCTGGTATTCTAGAAGCAGCACGTGTAGAGAGAGGTTCGAGATCGCGATCCAACATATTGAATTCCACTTGCCCGTTAGGTCCAGCACCTATAAAAGGATGAGCAAAACTCGTATTTAGAGCTGAACGCCAAAAGAAAAAACGCACTTGCAGACTAGGATCTTGCAAATTTTTCAAACTGCGCAGTCGTGTCGCTAAACTGTACTCCTGATGAACGCTTCCTTGACTTTCACTTTGCAATTTAGCTAAAGGTATAGAAAGCAAGCCTAAAGCTGATATAGCCAAAAGAGCGGCTATAGAGAGTTTTTTTCTCTCTTCAGGCAGATATATTAGGCTGAGGATGAACCAGGTTAGCAAGGATAAGCCTAAACCTAACCAAGCTGAGCGAGTCTGCGTAATTATGATAACGAAAGCACAAGCTACCCAGGCTAAAAATGATAATGTTTGTTTAGTCTTAATTTTACGACTCATAACCCAAGAGAGGCTCAAGGGTAAAACACAGGCTAACCAAACTCCCCAATAATCGGGATTGCCAAAGGTGGAGATTGTTCGACCACGTGACAAGTGAGGATTGTTCCAATCCATAGGATCGCCTATGGGAATGGTCAAAAATTTTATTTCTAAAGGAGTGATATGCTGTAAATAAGCGTACAGCGAAGCTAATAGAGCTGCAAAACTCAACCAACCGACGACGCGCCAGCTCAATTTTTCTTGCACGTTACCAGAGATTTTGGCCTTTATACTGGGCAACAGATGGGGAGCTATCGCAGAGTAGAATAAGCTATCCAAAGCTAGAATTGTCAATGATAAAGTGGCGTAAACTAAGGCCAATTCTCTGCCCTGTAAAGGCAGACCGTGCCAGACATTGCTCAAAGCCATCAAAAGAAAGGTAGCTGACGCAACTATTGTTAGCGATGATTTCGGCCAGAATCTAAATTTGCCTAAAATACATCCCAACAACCAAGTGCAGATAACTAAGCTCCCTCCCCATATCGTCACAACCATCTTGGGAGTCTCTACAGCGTTGTAAAAACCAGTCCAAGCTGTCAAAGGAACGATAAGCAACAAAGTAAACAGGCCAATGTTGGCCATAATCTTTAATAATTTCATCAATCCTCTTCCTCAAAGGCTACTTCACTGAGTTTGCGGCGCGGGGTGGGAGTTATCTCTTCTTCTTGTGGATAACCGAAACGCAAGAGTAATTGAGGATAAGTAGATATTTCTAAAAGCGACTGTAAACGGCTACGCAATTCAGGAACAGCCACAACTTGGTTTAAGAAAGAGGCTTGAATTCCGTTGGAAGTAGCAGTTAAGAGTAATTTTTGTAAAGAGAGGCCAGCTTCTAACCAATTGTAGGGATTATCCTCGGGGGTTGTTATCAAACCTAAAAAGGTTGAAGAAGCAGTTAGAGCTTCATCGTTATGGGCAAATTCATCTGTGTAATTGAAAACTTTGTGAGTCAAGGGAGCCAAGATACCCTCTAAAGGACCTAAACCGAAAGCGTAACCTGGCACACCATCGCCATGACGAGCACTACTGCGAATCCAGGAAGCGTACTCTTGGCGTGTGGCTTTGTTAGAACCTAGATCTTTATCTGCCTCACAGATCATGCCAGCTAAGGCCAGGCGGATACTGTTGTTAGTTAAAGGGAAGAATGAAGTGTTGCGATCTTTAGAAACATCAATAAACAGATCGATAATGTCTTGAGAAATTTTCTCTTCTGAAAATGGTTTGCGATAAGAATGACGCTTCTGAATGGATTTAAATAATTTATTATCCTTACCTGGTTTAGAATAACTTTTCCAAACTATTCTCGATAAAAGATCCGGTTTGTCCGCATCAGGCAAGAGTGTCACATCAGCGGTGAAACCAAAATGGCGCATTGATAAGAGTAAATTGTACAGAGCCGCGCCACAGGAGATGATATTTTCTCGACCTAACGGATCTCTGTTACTCTGGATGCGGGAAATGTCGTGGTATAGCTCTATAGTATTCTTCTTTAGTTTGAATATCCACGGTTGAGCATTCCAGGAGGAAGGAGCTAAAATAGCGTAATGTAAGAGAAATTCAACTTTATCGAGATCATTCATCCCTCTCGGATAATCACTCTCTTTAATTAGCCAAGATTTCAAGTTAGTAATCATAACGCCTCATATTATCTTTTAATCTACCGCAGGCCTCTTCAGAGGAATTTTACTCTCACCTGCTTTAACTCAACGGCAAAATAAACAACAAAGTCCGACAAGAATAGCTAAAAAGTTACATATATTCCATAAACAGTTCGCGATTTTCCCTTGCGGTTGTGGTCGGTCTGCCAAGGTCTTTACGTGCACCAATGGCACACTTCGCTTCTATCAAGCTCAGCTCATTGGCCGCCTTAGCCGCAGAGAGTGCGTTATCAAGTGCTAAAAACTCTTCTGCGCGAACTGAGTGAGGGTAGCCGCAGGCGCGGGCAATGGCTGGAATATCCACACTCTGCGCAACCGTAGGCTGTCCACCCACGCTTTCGTGTGCGCCGTTGTTTATGATTATATGGATCACATTTTTTGGGTTGATAGAACCTATAACTGCTAACGCCCCCATGTGCATCAGCATAGAACCATCGCCATCGATGATCCAGACACATTTTTCTGGCCTTTGCAAAGCGATTCCCAACGCAATGGAAGAGCTGTGGCCCATGGAGCCAACGGTGAGAAAATCTCGTTCGTGCCCTTCGCCTCTTGCTTCTCGCAGTTCAAACAGCTCTCGACTGGCTTTTCCTGTAGTAGATACAATGAGGTCAGTGCCACTAAAATCCAATATGTGTCGGATGATCTCCTCTCGGCGCATAAGGTTGACGTTGCTGTAGATCGGTTGTTGGTCGAAGGTCAGTGCTCCTGTACGCACAATAAATGCCGCTTGCTTTCCCTGCGCGAATACTGAGCGAAACTCTGCCATTTTTTCTGAAAGCTCTGTTTCAGTTGTATCTTTGCTTATAATGAAATATGTGATGTTTAATGTTTCCAGTAGCTTTAGCGTGATCTCGCCTTGAAAAACGTGTTGTGGCTCGTCATGTTCTCCAGGTTCACCTCGCCAACCGATCACAAACAGCATAGGGATACCGTAAACTTTATCATTGCACAGCGAGGTCACGGGATTCAGAATGTTTCCCTCTCCAGAGTTTTGCAGGTACACCACCGCCGGTTTGCCCGTGGCCAGGTAATACCCCGCCGCAATTCCCACAGCGTTCCCTTCATTCGCAGCGATTATATGTCGCGAATGATCCTCACCGTACGTCAATAGCAGATAGTCACACAGAGCTTTCAATCTGCTGTCTGGCACACCAGTGTAAAACTCCAGACCAAGAATATCGGTAAAAGATTTCACTTCCATGTCGCATTGCCCCTGTCCATTGGTGAACTAGATCTCATCGATCAGCGTAATAATCTCTGTTATCGGCATTAGACGGTCATCCGTCTCCTTGGCTCGGTGATACTTCAGTATATCCTCTGCAGTTTTTCTCATCGCTGGAAAAGCGGCACGCATCAGTTGATTGGCGTAAATTACTATATTTACACCGTGTTTGGCAAGTTCATCTTCCGTAACAGTATTAAAAGAAGAGGGGACGACGACGAGCGGCGTTTTAGAATCCTCTTGTCTAAATTTATCGCAGAACAAGAATATTTCATTAGGGTCTTTTTTACGACTATGAATCATGATTCCGTCTGCTCCCGCAGCTACGAAAGCCCTCGCCCTCTC
>JAFSXH010000183.1 GCA_017444165.1 bacterium
AGGTTCTACTTTATCTCTGGCTTCTTTTTTGGCTTGTTGAGTAGCGACATAATCAACAAATTTATTGGGGATCAAGGCTGATTGAGCCAAACTTACACAAATATTTAAACTTTTTTCACTGATACCGGGTAAGGCTGCTGCTTCTTGTTTTATGCGCTCTTGAGCTTGAGACAGACTATCTTCTCTGACTCCTTGATTCATGACAATAGTCAGAATGTGGTCACTATTAGTATAAAATCTATCCAGATCGAGATCGTTAGATTTAAGCAAAATTTCGACAACAGAACTAGATAGATCTAGAGGAACTTTTTCTGTGACTTCAGCGATCTGATCCTCTGTAAACTTTTTAGATTCTTTATTTTTTTGATAAAGACGAATTAAATTAAAAGTCTGTTCCAATTTAGCTCTGCTGATCTCCAGAGGTTGAGAAGAGGTGGTCTCTATCTCCTTAACTTGCGAGGCAGCATCATCCTTAGCTTTTTGCCAACGTTTTTCATCTATAATCTGCACAGCGTGATTAGCCTTTATATCCCAAGGGGCAGGCTTACCAACCAATATTCTGTTAGAGCTGGGCATTTCTGAAACAAAAAGGACGAGCACCGCTATGGAATAAATGAGCAAGCCAATAAAAAAACGTTGCCAATGAACATTTTCTTGAAGATATTTGCTTATCTCTTCCAACTTTGCTGTAAATCTTTTCATAGGTCTGGCATTTTCGGTTGTGACTGTTGGAAACCTCTACCAAGATTAATGCCTAATTGGTCTAGAGGAGTAATGCTTTTTAGAGAATATTGCGTAAGGCTCATGGTGTGTAGCATAATAAAAAATTGTAAACACCTGCAGAGCGTCAATAGAGGTATTGCAGACATATTATAGCGAATAGTAACCTTATGAGTGAGAATCAAGATTTGTGCGTTGAAGTAAGCAAAGATCAGCTTTTAGAGGCTTTTTTAGGCAAGGATGTGGAGAATCTGTCCACTGAACTAGTTGACGATTCGGAGACGGAAGACGACATTAAGTTGCGCGAAGATAGAGGTTTGGAGCTATTTAGTCAGGCTATGGACAGCAATCCGCGCATCTTTGAAGATACTGCTTTTGAAATTTTGGGCAGTCTGCTTATGGGCGGTGTTTCTGTCGTGGACAAGGTTGCAGAGTTAATGATGGATAAAAACCCTGCAGGTTACGTCAATGCTATCTTTAAGGCCGCTGATCGCTGTACAGTTCCTTATGTAAAATTTGCTCTGGTGCGTGCTATTTTTAGACGTTATCCTGGTCGTTATCGCCCCTATATTTTGGCTCTGGGGCGTGTACTCATAACGGGTAAAAGTGAGTTTTATAAAGCTGGTGTAGCCAGTTGGATGTTGCGCAAATTTGGTTCTGAACTTGTGCCGGATCTAGTCTCTTTTATGAAGGGAGACATATCTGTGGAAGAGCGCATTGAAGTTTTGAAAGAGTCTGTGCAAATGTTAGGCAGTGTGGCCAGACCAGTAGTTGCAGCGGCTATGGAGACGGATTCTGACGAACTGCGCTCAGCGGGGACAGAGTCATTGAAGCGGATAGAGTAGTTAATAATTTTTTTCTAAATTAAGAATTGCGCATTGATAATTGCGCATTATTTTTAGCGGGTATTTTTCTCCTTTCATTGAACCTCTGGCAAATTTTTTAATCGGAGGCGGTTAGTGTGAAGCCCTTTTTGAACCCTGCGTATTGTAAAGGGTGTGGTCGTTGCGTGGTGGCTTGTCCTAAGGGAGCCTTAGGTTTTGCTCAGGAGGTTAATGTTGCGGGTTATATTCCTGTAAGTATCGATCATGATAAGTGTGTAGGATGTGGCGTGTGTTCTATGTCTTGTCCTGAACCTTATGCATTGAGCGTTTTAGAGATAGAGGAAGATGTTGAGGATGAGCTTTCGGAGGCTCAGGAAATTGCTCCTGTAAAGTTGTCCATGCCCGAAACGGAGCCTTTGATGATCAAGGGTACTTATGCGGCCGCTATGGGAGCCTTGTTGGCTGGGTGTCGTCACTTTTTCGGTTATCCCATCACTCCCTCGACTGAAGGGGCGGAATTGATGGCCAAGGTTCTGCCGCATATTGGTGGGGTTTTCCATCAAGCTGTGAGTGAAGTCGCTACGATCAATCATATGTACGGATGTGGCGGAGCTGGTCAACCTTGTATGACTTTTACTTCCTCTCCTGGTTTTAGTCTTATGCTAGAGGGGATCTCCTATATGATAGGGGCGAGGGTTCCAGGAGTTATTGTTAATGTAATGCGTGGTGGGCCAGGGTTGGGCAATATTGGGCCTGAGCAGGGGGATATAAAGTTAGCCTGTCGCGGTTTAGGTCACGGGAACACTCACTCTATAGTTTTGGCCCCTGCTGATCCTCAAGAGATGATGGATCTAACTATGTTAGCCTTTGAACTTACTTTTAAGTATCGCCTTTTGAGTATCGTTTTGGGTGATGGTTATTTAGGGCAGGTTAGCAGTCAAGTTAAGTTGCCCGAATATATGATCCAACCTGGTGTACCTAGTTGGGCCACAACTGGTGATAGAGAACATCGCAAGAATTTGATCACTTCTATTCAGTTGAGTGAAGCCGATTTAGAAAAGTTTAATATAGAATTAAATGGAGTTTATACCCAAATAAACGAGCGAGAGCAGAGGGCCGATCTCTATCAAACTGAGGATTGTGACATACTCTTTGTCGCTGCTAATACTCCAGCGCGCATGACTAAAGGAGCGATTAAAAAGTTGCGCTCTAAAGGCATTAAGGCGGGCTTGTTTAGGCCGATAACTTTGTGGCCTTTCCCTATTGATTCACTAAAGAGTCTGGTTAGTAAAGTTAAATACATTGTCGTTGTGGAGGCTTCGGCGGGGCAGTTAGAGGACGAGATGCGTTTGGCTCTCAGTTATGCAAATATTGAAAAGTGGCCGCCTATTTATCATGTACAGCATTTTGGTGGTGTTTTACCTCAAAGTGAGGAGATAGAGAAGTTCGTTTTAGATAGGGAGCAAGCAAAATGAATAAAAGTCACGTCTTTTACGAAACTTTTACGCGTCACGCTCACGGGGAGGGGATAAAGGCTCATTCTACCCACTACTGTGCGGGTTGTGGTCACGGATTGATCCATAAATATCTCTCTCAAGCAATTGCAGAGTTAGAGATTCAAGATCGCACTGTGGTTATTTCTCCAGTCGGTTGCGGCGTGTTT
This sequence comes from bacterium, assembly GCA_017444165.1. Classification (GTDB taxonomy): domain Bacteria; phylum Vulcanimicrobiota; class Xenobia; order Xenobiales; family Xenobiaceae; genus RGIG3641. The sequence goes on from JAFSXH010000183.1 coordinate 3,208, forward strand.
CTTTACTACTACATGGATGTTGGCAATCAGCAAGCCGCTCACGGTCGCGCCAGTGCGGTAGCTTTAGGTCAGAAGATAGCTCGCCCTGAATCTATTGTTATCTCTTACCAAGGTGATGGAGATCTCGCTTCCATAGGTTTAGCTGAGATTGTTTCCAGTGCTCAACAAGGTTTGCCTATAACGGTGATTTTCGTCAACAATAGCACTTACAGTATGACTGGCGGTCAGATGGCTCCTACAACCCTTATAGGACAGAAGACAGCTACTAGTCCCGAAGGTAGGACACTCTCTATGGGACAACCTTTAAAAGTAGCTGAGATGGTCGCTAATTTAGACGGCCCAGTCTATGTGGAGAGGGTGGCTCTCTTTGATACTCCTAATCGCTTGAGAGCTAAGAAAGCTATAAAAAAGGCCATCGAGATACAGATGAAGGGTCTAGGGTTTTCTTTTATAGAGATAATCTCCGAATGTCCCGTACAACTCAAACTCGAACCTA
>JAFSXH010000184.1 GCA_017444165.1 bacterium
GGAACTGACCGAACGACTGCCCGTAGTGGTAGTTCCATTATCGGGTACGAGACTGTTACCAGAGGGAGAATAATTAGAAATACTACCTATAGCTAAAAGCCTCTGGATCTCTCTTTCTGAAAGTGGAGGATTAGAGACAAAGTTTATGTTTATATTGGGATAAACACCAGTGACATTAGCGGTAACTTCATAACCATTGACGGAAGCGTCGGCTTGAATATTTTCCAAGGAGGGGATCTGACTATTTTCAAAATTGATCTTGCCGCTACGCACTTTGAAACTCAGATCGTAAAGAGGAATGGAGATCAGACCTCTGGAGAGATCAATAGAACCATTAAGCACTGGTTTGCCAGTTTCATCGGCCACGATATCTAAATCTCCACCCAATCGCAGACGAGAACCTAAAGCATAAGCCCAAACATTATCGCCCATATTGAGCTTGACATTGTAATCCGCAGGAATCTTGCTCCAGTCAAAACCTCCACCATCACTAGAGGTAGCACTCATGGCCGTATCCAAATCAACAGTCAACTCTCCTGCAGGCAGATCGATAACACCATTCAAATTAAAAGGCTTACTTTTATCATCCTCTTCCTTCTTCTGCAAGTTGAGATCAACATTGGCAACACCAGCAAAGAGACTTCCCCAACGCAGAGGCAATTGCTCACCCTTCAACTTTAAGTCCATTTTCATAGGCTCAAAACCATCAAAATCGGCTAAGCCGTTTAATTTAAACTCTTTGCCTCCCAAAAGTCCACTAAATTTATGAATGTTGATCCTGTTAAAAGTGGGCTTAATCCCCTCAACCGATTCACCAGCAGCTATGAGCTTAGCCTTCTGTTTTTCCCAATATAAATCTTTAACTTCAGGATCATTCAATTCAGATATATCAGCATCTATATTAAAATCTGAGATTTTTCCAGCTTTAGCATGTTCTAAATAGCCATTAATAACCTTGAAAGCTCCCGCAATCTCAGGATCTTTTATGGTTCCTCCAATATGCAAACTGCCCGAAACATCACCACTGCTATTTTCAATATCAGGAACAAAACTGGAGGCCAAGCCAAAATCTTTATCGCGCATAGAAGCCGTAATATCAATATCACCATCAACAGAGGCCTCTACACCCCTCCAGAAGGGTACTAATCTATTTTCATCTATATTGCCAGTACGTTTCACATTGTAAGGCAAAGTACCAGAGATAGAAAAGAAGCGATCATTCCTCTTATTGCCACCGATATAAGCTCGAATACCGCCGAGTTCTTCGGGAGTAAACCCCTCTAAAATGGAGTCCAATCCTCTATTGACAATATTTCGACTCTGCTCGTTGCGCAAGGTAGTGTTCATCTTGCCAAAACGCACCTTATAACGGTGAGCTTCACGATCAAAACTGCCGCTGACTATACCTTTAATAGAGGCCATCTGCAAAGAACCTAAACTGCCATCGCTTATATCGAAGACCAAGTTAAAAGCTGGCGACAAGATCGGTCCTGAAGCATTGAGAACAAAATCTTCAACAAAACCGCCGCTTATGCCAGGTATAATAAACGAAGCCAGTTCAGAGACGGGCATCTTGCTCATCTTCAAATACAACTCGTTGGCCTCTTTACTGCTCTCTGCTTTCTCACTCTCAGAGAGCATATTGCGAGGAATGCGCATCAAGGCAATATTGGCACTACCTACCATAGAACCAGAATCTTTATCTTCATTCTCCTGGATAACACCCTGGCCAAATTCCCTCTTCTCAGGCAACAGTTCGAAAGGTTCAATAATCAGACGTCCAGAGGTATTACTGCGCTTGTAAACTCCTCGAAGGCCACCATTTTTTAAGGTCAAACCATTCCAAGTTACCTTTTGCTTTTTGTTATCTTTATCTGATCCTTGAGAATCTTCAGCAGTGACACTACCCACGACCATTTTAGGAATAGCAAAACTGTATTCTAAAGAACCAGCTGGCGATTCTGCTAAATGTCCTTTATACCACTGACCTTTCAAACCTAAATTGCCATTTAAGACAAATTGCCGCCTGCCAGGCTTCATTCCCAAGGCCGTACGCACACTAGCACTCTTAAAATTATTTAAATTTACGACAAACTTATCCTCTCCATTTCCGAAATCTGGCCCTCCAGGCCCCGTAAACCAATCTACAATATTATCGCCAAAATCTGTGGAAAAAGTAAATTGTCCGCTGGCATCCAAGGAAACTGGATCGCGATCAAAACGCACTCCCAAAAGATTATCTTGTGAATCTAAAGCAAAGAGATGTTTAAATACTTTTTCATCCTTCTCAATAAAATTGAGTTCGCCATTTTTAGGTAAACTTTTCTCTTTTTTACTCTTCTCGTAAGTTTCCAATACGGAATTTCTGTAGTTTTCAGATAAATTATCCGTCGGCACATAAGAGTAAGCACTAAATTTCAAAACATCTTCAGGAAGGGTAACTTTCGCCTCTTTACCATGCAACTCGACGGAGAGACTATCACCCTCTTGAGCGTATAACACGCCATTCTCATCCTCTTTAACTTTGCCAATACGAAAATCGGGGAAAGCTAAATTGGAGTTATTGGATAACAAAGTTACATCTTTGCCCTCCATAGCAAAGAGAATCTGCAGAGAGTTGAAAGAAGGATCACTAGATTCTACGTGTACGGCCAAACGCGCACTGCCCTTAAAATCGTTATAGTAATTTAGAGGAACATTATCAGCATAAATATCAGCGTTCCAATGATCTTGTCGATCTCGTTTACCCGAACCTTTAAACACAAGCCCTTGAGATTTTAATTGAAGATCGGAGAGGATCAGACTGCCATCGTTGCGATCACTGTGTACGTTGGCAGAAATATCATCTATAGGCAAAACACTGTCTGCCAAAAAGAAGTTGCCATTGTAGACACGCATATGACCGTCCATGGTCAAAGTATCCAAAATTCCTCTCTTCATGTCAAAAGAGACCCCTAAATTATCGGTCTCCATCCAACCGGAAAGAAGATCATTTATTTTTTGAGAATTTTTCGGCACAAAAGCCAAAGCCTGGTTAGTCGACCAACCAGAACTGCTAGCGTTCAATTTTACAAAACCAGAATCGATATAACCATTAGCATCGACTAAACCTTGAGGAACATCTTCATAAGTAAATGCGGCTATCTCTTCACCATTAGGCAAGACACCAATATAACAGCTGTTAGCCGTTAAAAGTCTATCTATAGATAATTTGCCAGAATCGTACGACACTAAACCAGAAGCTGAAAAGACGTGACGATTATCTCCGACACCAGCCATAAACCAAGGGACGGAGAACCAAGTACCCTTCTCAATCACGGGTAAACCATTTTTGGAGCTAATACTAGCCACTAAATTGGCTCGACCACTGGAAATTGCGGCTGAATTTAACAACGAACCAGCTTGAGGAAGAGAACTTTGAGTGCGCAACCAAGCTAGATCTATATCTCGAGCAGAGACAGCCAATTGATAACTCAGAGGAGTACCTAAATTGACAGTACCATCTACTTTGATCAATGAAGAACGCGGCAAATTGGAATCAAAAAGACCAATACAGCGAAGCGGTGGAGCAAGATTAGGACCAAATATATTATAAACGCCTCCCACATAATGAGGATAAACCTTATCCGATACACCATTATAAGACCAGGCCAAAATATTGTCCTCTAAAGTAATTTTGCCACCTTTTATGTTGCCCACGCCTGCAACCCACAGAGCATCGTCCTTGATCTCTTCAAGCGGCGAATTACTCACAGCACTGAAATAACTTAAATTTAGATCCTTTGGCGATCCCCACAGACCGACCTGACCTGTAACACTGCCCGCTAAATGTAAATCTTCGGTAAGTCTGCGCCCATCTAAACGCAGATCACTAGCCCAAGCCACTAACCCCAAAGAATCACGCCCCACAAAACCTTGAGAGGCCACTTGATAATCTTGCGCTCCCAAATATAAACGCAACCAATTGTCCTCTCCCCTGCCCCCACAATACCAACTAGCGGCCATATTGCCGCAACCAGTTAGATCTAAAGGAATATCGTAATGGACTAGATTAGCAAAGGGAGTTATATCAACACTATCAGCCGCCAGGTTAAAACTAGAACTGCCGCCATCTAAGGAATACCAACCCGAAGCACTCACTTTGCCCCCAGCGGCATAACCATCCATATGGGGCAGAACTACGATCATATCCGTTAAAGCCACAGGACCGCGCAGATCAGTAATGTCTAAACTGCCGACTCGCAGATTCGTTCCACTGCTGTAAGCACAAACTTGCAAATTATTGAGAGCATCTGCAGAACCAAAAACTTGTGCTCCACCCTGAATCGTTCCTGAAACACTGCCAATTTGAGCAACATTCACAGAAGGAACAACCAATCCAGGTGTACTGACAGCGGCAAAGACAGACTTATCGCACAAATTATAATTGGCGTAGGCTAAATTAGCCTCTCCCAAAGTCGTCAAAGCTCGACCGTTGCTCAAACTTACCATCTCTTTATTTAACGTAAAGCTCCCCGAAGCGTCCTGCAACATCGAAGCTACCCCCGTAAAGCCGCCTATTCCCTGCCCACTACCGTAAATAAAGGGATCTTTAGCCGTACCAACCATGGCAACTTTAAAGCCCTCGATGTAACCACCAATAGGACTTATTTCAGCTAGAGAAAGTTGTTTACCACTCAAATTAAAGACGACCTGAGGCTGTTCTCCCTCAAAAAGCACATAACCGTTACCTTTGAGCTTACCCCCTACAGCTTGCAAAGTAAAATTATCTACACTAAAAAGTTTATTATGATAATTAAAAACGGCATTAATATTCTTAGCCTTGTGATCTTCGTATTCTAAACTTTTAGAATGAAGACGACCAGAAATTCGCGGATCGAGTAAAGCCCCGTTAGCCTTGAGTGATACTTGTATATTTCCCCTAACAGGAGCTTTAATTTTAAAAACTTTAGCTAAATATTCTAAATTTATATTTTTAATATCACTTTTGAGATCAACATTACTCTTATTTAAATCATTGGGATCAAAATTGATCTGACCATAGAGAGAAGTTTTTATTTTGGCAAATTCAGCATTAGCTTTGACTATTTTGGCAATTCCTGAACAAATATTAATGTGAGCAGAAGCATTCTCTACAGAAGATGGCAGATTAATGGAACTGAGAGAAATATTTTGTAATTTTACATCTCCACCGTAAGCTAACTTATGCAAAGTATCCTGCCAATTTTGAGCCTTGCAATTGAACCAGAGTTTAGAATTTACATGGCCGCTCAAAACGTGTACATCATCAGGAAAAGCGGGATAATCACTCAGACGAGCTAAATCAATATTCTGCAAAGCTAGTTCTAAAGAGAAATTGGGACGATCCTCTACAGCCAAAAGACCACTGATAGACACTTTACCCAACTCAGGATCAAACGAATTGATCTTCTGCACAGGCACAAAATTCAAGCTTAAACGAGCGCGATTTCCAGGAGTACAAGCCACGGATAATTTTAATCGATCTAACTGGGCACAGTAATCACCATGAATATAATCATGCACTAAAACTTGGCCATTATTTACAACTATATTCCCATCATAACGACAAAGATATTTATCCCAGGCTAGAGGTTCTTTTTTAGGTGAAGGATTTTTCGGTTTAAATTTACTCCAATTAAGACTGCCATCGGCTCCTAATTCACAATTTAATTCCGGCTCATTTATACTGAGATCACCTAGTAAAGCCATGTAATCCAACTTAGATATAGATCTCATCACGTGCAGTTGGAGTTCTGCACTGGGAACAGTCGCCAACACTTCACCTGTATCTAATTTACAAGTGACATTTTCTAAACGCAGACTGCGCCAGTCTAAAGAAGCATCTCCTATTTCAATACTTCCAGTATAATCTTGATTAAATCTAGCTAAATAAGTTTGAACAATGCTATTTAAAGAAACTTGCGAGAGAGAGGCCCATAAGACTAAAAATGCCAAGAGGAAAAAAAAGGCACAACCCAACAGAGAAGAGCGCAGATTAAACTTCTGAAACATTAAATTAAAAACCTCCAGCTCTCTCGATCTGTTTATCACTAGCCAAAGAACAACCCAAACAGGCACAATGTTCAGGAGTATCGACCACTCTTATAGGTATACCAATATAATCTCCTAAGAATTGACTTATCCCGCTCATTTTAGCACAACCACCCACTAAAATGGCCCCATTATCTAATAAGTCTGCACATAATTCACAAGGCGTACGTCGCAAAACCTCAGCTACTCCATTAGCAATGCGCTTCATAGTGTCAGCTAAAGCTGGATTTATCAACTCTGAAGAAACCTTGCGTTCACTCGGTAAACCGCTGGAAGCATCTAAGCCCGCAATATTTCTCTCTAATACATTACCATTCTGTGAGGCTGAGACTAAAGAAGATTGCAAAGTATCAACAATGCTTTGGTTGACAATTAAACCGTACTCTTTTCTAACTGAACGCGCTATAGCTAAACCTATGTCGCGCCCACCAACACGCACACAGCCTGCGGTAATAATCTTACCCAAACTGACAACACTAATATCAGTCTTGCCCGAACCTATATCAATAATTAAAAGGCCACCAGGCTGTTTCATCTCTACACCAGAGGCCAAAACTGTAGCTATAGGTGAACGGACGAATTCTACACTGCCAGATCTCAACAATTTAGCTAAACGAATCAGGCAGATCTTATCTACCGAACTAGCTGTAACGGGCAAGACGAAGCGCAGATCTAAGGTACGCACTCTAGAGATCTGGCGAAAGTAAAAACGCAACATAGCTTCGGCGGTAGAAAAATCTCGAACTCTGCCTCTCTCAATAGGATAAATAGCTTCGATACCAGACAGAGTCTTACCTAACATCTCTTTGGCCTTTTCACCAACCGCTTTTACTTCACGCGAATTGACATCGACCACAACTAAAGAAGGCCCTTCAACTTCAACTTTGCCAGCCACATTTATTCGAACATTACTACTGCCCAAATCTAAACCAACACGCAAAGAGAACAAGTTGACAGGCCTCCTCCAACCGAACTTTTTCTTTTAGTCTATCTCTGTCAAAGGCCACTCCACCCTTTTGACATCAGCTCCTAACGAAACTAACTTATCTTCCATATTCTGATAGCCGCGATCTATATACTTGACGTGACGCACCATAGTCTGACCTTCAGCAGCTAAGCCAGCTAACACCAAAGCACTGCCTGCACGAATATCAGAAGCATTTACAGGAGCTCCCTGGAATCTCTCCACACCGTGACTGCGCACATAAGGACCAGAGACGACGAGATCGGCCCCCAAGCGCACCAGTTCCATGACATACATAAAACGACGATCAAATATGCTCTCTTGCAAAACGCTATCACCATTAGCCAAAGCTAAGAGAGAGACCATCTGTGGATGTAAATCTGTAGGGAAACCTGGATAGGGAGCTGTAACTATAGCGTAATCATCGAGCGACTTTATAGGACGCTTGCCTATAACCCGCACGTAATCCTCGCCTATCAGTACCTCTTGACCGACCTTTTGCAAAATCTCTAAAACATAACCACTATATTCGGCATCGAATTTATTAATAGTCACATCACCGCCAGTTATAGCCGCCCCTATTAAGTAAGTGCAGCCTTCTATGCGATCAGGTATAACTGAATGGCGCGTGCCGTGCATCTCTTTGACACCTTGAATGCGCAAAGTCTGTGTACCTATCCCCTCAATAGAGGCTCCCATCTTAACTAAAAAATTAGCTAAATCGGTAACCTCAGGCTCACGAGCGCAATTCTCCATAATGGTCACACCTTCAGCCATAGTAGCCGCCATCATAGCGTTCTCTGTAGCTCCCACACTGGCTGAGGGGAAGAAGATCTTAGCTCCCGTCAAACCGTTAGAACGGGCTTTGACTATACCCTTTTCAATGACGACCTCGGCTCCCAATTTGCGAAAGGCTTCAATGTGAAAATCTATACGCCGATCCCCCAGACGACATCCGCCTGGCATACTGACCTCGCCCTCTCCACAACGAGCCAAAAGAGGCCCCATCGTGTCGAACGAAGCATTCATGCGACTGACTAACTCTTCGGAGGTCTTCGTAGTTACAATCTCTGTAGAATCGAGTACCATGAAATTTCTAGGAACATCGAATTCAACCTTGACCCCAATTTCACGCAAAATCTGAGCCATAACTCTGACATCAGAAATATTGGGTACACGCTCTAGCTCAACCACCCCATGAGCCAAGATACTAGCCGCCATTATGGGCAAGCAAGCATTCTTAGCTCCACTAGCCTCTAGAGAGCCTCTGAGGGGATGACCACCATTTATGATCAACCTACTATTTTCACTCACGGACAGCTCCACTCTTTACTTTCATTTTTGCTTCGTTCAAGCGTCTCACTCTATATGCATCATCAAGATCAGAAGGCAGAGGAACAGGTTCAAGTTCATCCTCAGCAGTCCAAGCAAACTTGACAACAACATTGACTTTAGACTCTCCATCGTATTCTTGAACTTGCACAAAACCAGAGTCAACAGCAAACAAGCTCTTTTGATTATTACAATCTTTAGCAGTCACCAAACCTGGCTCTAAGACGGCGAGCATGGCGGAGTGACCTGGCAAGATACACATCTCACCCATCACCCCAGGCAAGATCACCTCTTTGGCTAATTCAGAAAAGACAACACGCTTAGGAGTAATGACTTCTAGCTTAAAATAAGAATCATCGCTCATGGTACAGCCTCCAAGACCAAAGTCGAATTATTTCAAACCGACTTCAACTCCCAATTTTTCTGCACTCCTCAAAACGGAATCTATATCACCCTGCATATAGAAAGCCTTTTCAGGAATATGGTCTAAATGTCCATCTACCAATTCTTTGAAAGATCTCACCGTATCAGCAACCTTGACATACTCACCCTTGCGCCCCGTGAAGACCTCAGCTACAAAGTTGGGTTGTGACAAGAACTTCTGAATGCGTCTAGCCCTAAATACGGTAGTGCGATCCTCTTCAGAAAGCTCTTCTACACCTAAAATAGCGATAATATCCTGCAAACTCTTGTCACGCTGTAAGATCTCTTGGACACGGCGAGCGACACGATAATGCTCATCACCAATAAAACGAGGATCTAAAAGCCTTGAAGTAGAGGCCAAAGGATCGACAGCGGGATAGATACCTTGCTCCACCAAACCACGCGAAAGTACTGTTGTAGCATCTAAGTGGGTAAATGATGTAGCCACAGCGGGGTCAGTAATATCATCTGCAGGAACGTAAATAGCCTGCACAGATGTGATAGATCCCTTCTTAGTAGAAGTGATCCTCTCTTGTAATTGACCCATCTCCGTAGACATCGTGGGCTGATAACCCACCGCACTAGGCATACGTCCTAAAAGTGCCGACACCTCAGAACCAGCCAAAACGAAACGGAAAATATTATCGATGAAGAGCAATACA
>JAFSXH010000185.1 GCA_017444165.1 bacterium
AGCTCCTCTAAGTAGCATCAAAAACAGCGATCTATACCAGAATTCGTCGCGATGGGGAAAATCATCGTAAGGGATACCTGACAGAGCGATATTGTATAAATTTACTACATTTTCGATATTTCCGTCAGCTAGATCATTCCATATTTGAGTTCCTAATGTTATGTACTTTTTAATGTGATAAATTTCGTCGAGATACATCCTTGTCAAAGAACTCTTTACTTCTTCATTGGGATAGTCCAAAATTATATGACTGTCCAGCCATTTTTCTATAGTTAAATAGCCACTCTGGTATAAAAAACTCTCTGGAGAGGCTTTTTCAATCTCATGTACATCGGAAAAATCTGCGGAAACTTCCAAATGACGATACTCCTCTGGATCTTGAATGATATTTTTCTTCATGTATTTGACTATAAATGTCGGAGAGCCTGAGACATACCAATAATTTCCAAATTTGCCATTTAAGAAAAAATTTAAGATTGAAAATGGGTTATATAATTTTGTCTCTCCGTCAAAAGAAAATCCATCGTAATAATCTTTAATCTTTTTTAATAAAATTTCTCTATTTTCTGGAATTGATTTAGAAAGATCACCTATCCAATCAGCAAAATGTAACTCTAGTTCCTCTTGCGTATAGCCGACTATATCTCCATAGCGACTATTCATGGATATGTCTTGTAAGTTATTTAAAGCTGAAAAGACCCCAGCCTTGCTAAATTTAGAAATACCAGTTATAAAGACAAAGCGCAAATATTCATCACAACTTTTCAGAATTATGTAAAATGAGCGCAACACTTCCCGCATTGCTTCAGCTTTTTTTACGTCTTCCAAATTGTCTAAAATTGGTTTGTCGTATTCATCTATTAAAACTACGACATAACCACATTTTTTGTAGAGATGATAGATTATTTGCAGTAGAGTTCCACTGCATTTTTTTTCATGTTTAACTTCAAAATCGTGCAGAAAAGCGAAATCTTCTAAGCCCTTGATGATCGAATCGTTTAATTCTTCAGCATTGGAGTACTGTCTCAGACGACTCATATCGAAGCGCAAAACTGAGGAAGGATGTTTAGATTGATTTTTTACCCACTCTTCTGCCGCTAATCCTTTGAATAATTCGCTTCGTCCAGCGAACATAGCCTCTAAGGTGGATAATGTCAAAGATTTGCCAAAACGGCGGGGACGCGATAAAAAATATCTGCCTCCCCCTTTTATGAGTTCAATGAGTCGTACAGTTTTATCTACATATAGGAGATCATCTTCTCTTAATCTTTCAAAGCTCTGTACACCTACTGGCAACCCTTGCATTTATTTTACCTCAACTGCGCGTTGTTATAAGTCGTGCCTGAAGTTATGTCCTTTTGGGTTCTCCTCCCGCTCTCCGAGAGGTCGGTTCATCTCAAAAGGCCAAACTTGGTATAGGACTGTGCGTTGTACGTTGTAAGCTCTGTGTAGTGCCTGAAGTTATTTCTTTTTGGGTTTTCCTTAATCAAGTGTTAGGTTTCATCACCGCGTAAGCCAGTGATAAAACTACACAACGTAACAAAACGCAACCTACAACCAGAATAAACTTCAACCTGAACTGTACAAACTGTCGTAGAGGAGACAGTCAGGGATTTTTCCCTGACGCTTCAGAAACAAACAGAACGAAATACAACAAGAATGAAGATCTGGCCAGAACTGTGGAACCACTGAAGTTTAATAGCAGTTGTGACTTTTTGGTGAGCCGACATCTCGTAGCGTAACGAAGTGGAGCGAAGAGCCGGAGGCTCAACAAAAAGGTCACAACTGCCCCGCACAAACACAACGTATCAGTCTTACAACATAAACTTAATTTTTTATGGCAAAAATTGTAAACTGCCATTTACCTACGACAACGTAGCGGCAATTTTACTGGCCAGCTCTTCCAGTTCAGCTTTTTTCTCTTCGTTGATGGCTGAGAGGAACTCTACACTGCCTAAGATCTCTATATCTTTCATGGGCTCGAGTTCGGCTAACATAACCTTAGTAGCCTGAGGGGCCCAGGAGCCGTTGCCGATCACGGCTAATTTGCGCTTTTTGAGGGCGTGGCTCTTTAAGCTGGCGATAAAGTGGGCCATTTGAGGGTAGAGTTCGTTCATGTAGGTGGGGGAGGCCAAGACGATGTGGCTGAACCTAAAGGCTTCGGCCACTAAGTGGGCGCAGTCCGTGTTGGAGACATCGTACATAGCGATGTTTTTGACTCCATGAGTATCCAGAGCGGTGGCCAGAATGTCGGCGGCATTTTCGGTGTGATGGTACATGGAGGCGTAAGCGATCAAGACTCCTTCTTCTTCAGGAACGTAGGTCGCCCATTTGGTGTACTTGTCAATAATGAAGGGGAAATCTTCCACTAAGATCAGGCCGTGCAGGGGGCAGATCATCTTTATCTCTAATTGAGAGGCCTTCTTCAGGAGGCTGGCCGCCTGCATTCCGTACTTGCCGACAATATTGGTGTAATAGCGGCGATACTCGTTTAAGTTGGCCTTCATGTCGCATTGGCTATTCAAAATATTTCCGTTCAAAGCTCCAAAACTGCCGAAAGCGTCTGCAGAGAAGAGAATCTTATGGGTCGCATCGTAAGTAACCATCACTTCTGGCCAGTGAACCATGGGAGCCATCGCAAAGACTAATTGAGTGTTGCCAACTTGCAGAGTATCGCCATCTTTGACACTGAGGAAGCGGTCTTCCCAATTAGTAGCTACGGGGAAAAATTGTTTTATAAAGGTTATAGTCTTGTTGTTGACAACGATTTTCGCTTCGGGGTATTTATTGGCTAAAGCGGCCAAACCCGCGCAGTGATCTGGTTCCATATGTTGGACGATAATATAATTTAATTTCCTGCCTGCCAAGACGTGAACTAAGTTTTCAAAGTATTGAGTAAGTACCGCATCATCAGCTGTATCTAAGACGGCGGTCTCTCCATCATCGATAAAATAAGAGTTGTAAGAGACACCATTACTCAAAGGAAAGTGGTTTTCGAAGAGTTTTAAGCGGCGGTCACTAGCTCCGATCCAAGTTAAGTTTTCAGTTAAGGGATGAACGTTGTACATTTTTCTGCTCCTAGTTATTTTCTGTCTCGTTTGTCTTCTTTGATAGTAGCTCCTCTAAATCCTCAAGGTTCCAAATAGCTACTCCCAGTTCATTAGCCTTGTTGATCTTACTCTGCCCTGGTTCACTGCCCGCTAAGACAAAGCTAGTCTTCTTGCTGACCGAACTGGAAACTTTAGCTCCCTGGAGGCGCAAAAATTCTTTCATCTCTTCGCGATCTTTATCGGCAAATGTGCCTGTAATGACTACGGTCTTGCCCTCTAAGGCGGAACTATTCTTCTCCTTAATTTGGGTTGCAGTCAGATTTATAGGCAAGTTGTGAAGATCGTGGAGTAACTGTCGGTTATCTTCGTCTTGGAAAAAATTTATAATATTTTGCGAGAGAACTGGCCCTAAGTTGCTGACCTTTTGTAAGGTTTCGCTGTCGCCATTTATGGCCGTCTCCTCTAAATTGGCGAATGTGCCAAAATAACTCACCAAATTTATAGCAGAACTAAGACCTACTCCTTCGATTCCCAAAGCAAAGAGTAAATTCTCCCAGGGACGCTGACGGGCTAGCTCAACCTGCTTGTATACCTTAGTGCCGATAACTGCACTGTTGGCGATTATAGAGAGATCGGCAACATTGAGTGAGAAGATCCCAGCCAAACTGAAAGATCCGTCTTCCGAGATAAGATAGGGGATAGCATTTACAGCCATACTTTCCCCCAGTCCTAAAATGTTCATGGCGTTGCGCGAACAGAAGTGCAAGATTGAGGCGAGCAACTTTTCTGGACACTTTTTATTGAGACAGCGCAAATTTTTAGGATCATTGCAATCGATACTCTCTCCACAGCTCGGACATTTATCTCTTAAGCAGAAAGCGTCTAAAGAACGTTCCAAGGACCAATCTTTACCGTAGCGCACTATCTTTACTCTATCACCTAAACGGAGACAGAGAGTGCTGATAAGTTTTAGATCGACATTAAAGGTGTAACTTCTTCCCTCTATGTCTAAACTTAGTTCTGCAAAGTATACACCTTGATGATCCTTGAAGAAATTTATCCCTCGCAGATCAGCTTGGATCTCTTCTAAATCTTCGGGCAGAGTACAGAGGCGATCTTTCACCTCATCAATCTCAGAGGGAATACTCAATGTTCCCTTTACCTTGTCTATTTGGGGGATGATAGCCGCCGCTTTGTAGATACTTACTGTATCATTTAAGCGTATGTCTTTGCGATAGATGTACTCTAAATTGTGGAGTGAGGCGCGGGTTATCGTTGTGCCTTCCAACTTTACAGGTTCGAAGACTGCTACAGGGGTTATAGCTCCCGTGCGCCCTACTTGGAGGATAATATCTTTAATCTTTGTCTCTATCTCTTGGGGAGGAAATTTGAAGGCTATAGCTCCGTTGGGGGTAGTGGAGGTAAAACCCATCGCCTCTTGATCGCGGAAATTATCGATTTTGACGACTATGCCATCTATGCCGACATCTAATTTTTCCTGTTCTTCGTAAGTCCAGGAACGACAAAAATCAATGACGCTCCCAATATTTTCATGTAGGGCAACAGGAAATTCTTCTCCAATTTCAACCTCAGGCAAGAAACTGCGACAGATGGGAAAGCCCGCCTTTTGTAAATATTCTAAGGCTTGAGATTGACAAGTTAGGCCTTCAACTGGAGTGGCTAACGTGTAGGCAAAAAAGTTTAGTTTGCGCTCTTTGACAATATGCGGATCTTTTTGACGGAGCGAACCCGCCGCTAAGTTGCGCGGATTGGCCTTCTGCAAATTGGCGGGCAGGTTGGCATTTATGTTTTGGAAGACAGAGCGTTTCATGTAGACTTCACCCCTGACTTCCAGATAATCTGGATAACCTGGAGGCAATCTGTGGGGAATATCTTCGATCTGGCGTACGTTTTCCGTCACATCTTCGCCAACCTCACCGTTGCCGCGGGTGGCTCCCAAAACTAATAGGCCGTTTTCGTAGACGAGGCGCATGGCCAACCCATCGATTTTAAGCTCAGTAATATAATTGACCTTTTTATTCAACTGACGCTCAACTTTAGAACCGAAGGTGTTTAACTCGTCTAGATTGAGAGCATTGGCTAAACTGAGCATTTTGGCGGGGTGTTTAACTTTGGGAAAGCGGCTGGAAGGATTGCCTCCGATTGTGAGGGTGACTTTACCTATCAACTGAGGGTAGATCTGCAGTAAATTTTCGCGATAACGTTTCAACTGATCGTAAAGATGATCGGGAACGGGGGAGAGATCCTCTTCATAGTAAGATCTGTTACACTCAACTAAGATCTTTTCTATCTCATCTAAGGTACTATTCGCTTGGCAGTCTTGGGGATCGGTAGACAAAATATCAACGATCTTGTTTACTAAATCTTCATTCTGCGTATCGTTGATGTTATTAAAGAGTTGGTAATTCATCGTAAGGGTGATTATGAGCAATTGTCAGAGGAATTGCAAGAGGGGGGGAGATTTTAAATAAAATCTGCAATTATACATTGTTATCGAGGCAAATTAATCTGGTGGATGGAGAGAAGTTACGCGAGATGAAAAGATTTGTTTTAGTTTTAGTTATCACTGTGATAAGCGTGGCCAATATCTTCATTGTTCCTGCTTTGGCAGTTGAGAGCAATAATGACGGCCAACCCAGTTCGCAACCAAAAAAGCAGAGTGAAAGTGGGAATCGTCCTCATCGTGATATGGCCAAGTACTTGAAGAACGAGCTAAATCTCACCGAATTTCAGTACAAAAAGGCCGAACCTATGTTTAAGGATTTTGAGGCTAAGTTGAAAAAACTCGATCAAGATGCCAAAGATAGTTCTGAAAAGACTTTAACAAAGGAGCAGAAGGACGCTTCTAAACAGGCTAAAAAGGCTGGTGAGGATAAGGAAGAAGCGGCTTTTCGAGAGTTGAAGGAGCAATTACAAAGTATTTTGACCCCTGATCAGAAGTGGAAATTGTCTTCTATAAATTTTAAAGATAAGCGTGGCAAGCGTGAACGTGTAGCTCCCTATCCTGGTAAGAGCAGTGTTCATGTTGGTTCTCATCCTAATACTGTCAAAGGTTATACTGGTTCTCATCCTAACGCGAAAAAAAACAGTGCAGGTTTCCAATCTGGTACAAACAGAGTAGTGCGCACAGGTTCCAGTCCGAATGCAAATGGCAGTCGTGTAATGCCTAAACCTAATGCTAATAGTCGTGTAGTTCCCAATTCTATTAACAATAGCAGTCGTTAGTTCATTAAATAGATGCCCATAATTACTCAGGATAAATTAAGTAAACGCTTCTTTTTACAGAACTTGGCTAAAGAGAGTAGCCAAAGTGGTCTGAAGAGTTGGCCTGTGCCTAATGTTTATACTTTTAAGGATTGGATGGGCAACTTGTGGGATACGCTCCTGGTCTCTTTGGGAAACAAGATGCCCAAGATTATCGATGAGTTTCGGGAAACTATACTTTGGGGTGAGTTTGTCAGCAAGTGGATGCAGAGGGAAGGGAAAAAACTTTTAAATCCCATCGGCACAGCTCGGACTATGCGCAAGTGCTGGAAGTTACTCTGTCAGTATAATTGTTTGCCTGCTTTGGAGGGGTTGACTTGTAATTTTGAGATCTCGCCTCAGGATGATTGGGAAGGGATGAGTATCGATTTTTGGCAGGAACTCCGAGGAGTCGATACTCGATATCAGTACCGTCTTTTGCCAGATCATCGCGCTTTTTTGGAATTAGTACTCACTTATTTAGAACATATGCGAAACAATTTTATGATAAGTGAACAATTACAGAGTAACAGCTTATTGTACTTTTTGGAACTTTACTCTGATCTGCCAAAATTGCAAGAAGAAGAGCTCGTTTTTGCCAATTTTGTTATGCCCGCTAAACAGATGGTGGCTTTCTGGGAAGGTTTGCAGAGATTAGGATTCAAGGTCAAAGTTGAAAATTATCATAATCGCTCTAAAGCAAAATCGAGTCTTTTAGCGCGTCTGGATAATGAACGTCCAATCTCGCATTTTGATTATTTTGAGGATGAATTAAATTGGGCTATTAAAAGTTCGGCTGAGCTTTTGCAAGATCCACAGCGTGAAGTGGCCATTGCTATTCCCCGTTTGCGCTCTATCTTTTCAGAGGTTCAGCTCACTTTAGATAAACTTTTATCGCCACAATCTTTGCATTTGCAGGGTGAAAATGTTCCTCGTCCTTATAAATTTGTTCAGGGCGATCCCATATTGCATCTGCCTTTTACCTGTGATCTCTTATCTGTTTTGCAATTGCACAGCGGCGGCAAGTTGGCTAAGGCAAAATTGTTGAATGTTTTACAGAATGGTTTTGTTTGTGGGGCGAGGAGCGAACTCTCGCGTCGTTTTGCCTTATTAAAAATTATCTTGCGCGATTTTAAAGTGGAGTACGATTTAGAAGATCTCCATCAATTGGCGGAAAACAACAATTGTCCACTTTTGGCCGAATTGACGTTGTGGAGTTTGGACACTTTCAAGGTCAGGCCACGTCGAGGGGATCTCGCAACCTGGGCACAGTACAGTGAAGATATAATTAAGCGTTGGTTTAAATATAGCAGGGAGTTGAAACACTCTTCACAGTCGGCCAGAATCTTGAGTATAGTTTTGCAAAAGATCCATAAACTGACTTCTCTCTCTGGTCGTTATTATTCGAGTGAATTAAATTTTGTTGTCTTTTTGCGCTATTTGCGTTTGGTCTTACATCGCTCTTCACTTACACCTCGTCCTGTGGAAGATTCTCCTTGTATTTATATCCTGGATATGAGTCAGGTTACCAAATTAAATTTTACAGACATATTTTTATTAAATTTTAGTGATCGCGCTTTTCCGCAAACTAAACGCAATTTAGGTTTTATACCTCAAAGTTTTTTAGTTGATATTGGTTGGAAATATGCCAATTCTGATATTTGTCTGCGCTCATGTTGCGAAGAATTGGATGAACTTTTACATTGTAGTGAAAATTTACAGGTGAGTTTTAGCAATTTTATTGAGCAAAATAATTATGTAGAAGAGAACAAGATCAGCCCACTGTGGAATTATCTAGATCCTGTTTTGACTACAGTGAAGTCTGAAGAGTCTCTCTTGCCAGTTCTCTCCACTCTCAAGACAAAAGATGATGAACCTCCAGGGCCTGCTCAACCTAATAATCTTATAGAAAATATCTATCAGACGTTCAGAGGTGGAGTAGACTTAATCAACACTCAAGCCAACTGTCCATTTAGAGCTTTTGCTATTTATCGTCTCAATTGTCGTGATAGTTTTAATCTACCAGGAGGATTAAATAGTGCTGATAAGGGGCAGATAATTCATGCACTTATGCAAAAGATCTGGCAAAAGATCAATTCGTTGCGCCGCGAGGGAGAGAGTTCACGCGATAAGTTGCGGACATTAATTAGCTCAGGGGATTTTAAGGATATAATTGCTGACGCTATAAAAATAACTTTATCTTCTGAACGTAAGAAAAAATTGAGTGAGATCTTAACTAAGAACGAGGCTCAACGGTTAGGCAATATTTTATTTAATTGGTTTAGCCAAAATGAGGCTGAGCGTGCTGAAAATTTTAATGTTGCCGCTATGGAGAAGGGCGTAATTTGTTATATTCCCACAAATAGAGAAAGATTGCCACATTTTATAATAAGAGGCCGTATAGATCGCTTTGATCAAATACTAAATGGTCAAGAAATAAATGGCTTGCTTATTGATTATAAGACTGGCAATTCAAGTGGCAAGAGCGTGAAAGTGTGGTCTACTTCCGAGGCCAGCAAGAGTGTAAAAGATTATCAATTGCCGATCTACGCTGTCTTTGCAGAGGAAAATTGTCGAGGGATTCAGTTTGCTAAATTGTCCGCCCAGGAACAGTCTTTAGAAGAGCTGTCTTTAGACAATTTTTCTGCCAAAACGTCGAGAAGCAGAGGAGACTGGGCCAATGATTGGCCTTCGCAGTTAGAAGCCTGGCGTGAAAAGATCGCTGACACGGCCAATAGTTTTTTACATGGTGATGCTAAACCAATTCAGAGTGAACTTTGTAATACTTGTCATTTGAAGATTATCTGTCCAAATCATCAGAGGCTATAAAAAAAGCTCGCCTTGTTCCTACAAAGCGAACTTTTCTTGTAGCTATTATTGGTCGTTACTAGATACTGCCAAGCCATTCCACTTTAACAACAGTCCAGCCCCAGTTAGCATCCTGAACAGCCCATTTTGCGTGAGATTCACTATCAGATACTACAATTATTTGCCTCATCTCCATGCCGCGCTGTATAGTAACTCTGTAACGTGCAGCATAAGCAACATAACTATTGTCAATGCGCACATCAGAAGAAGGAGCAACAGAGCTAGCCAGAGCAGGTACAGCAACAAAAGCAACAACTGAAGTTAAAACAAGGGTAGAAAAGAACTTTTTGAACATAATTAAATCCCCCTAACAAATTCTACCTACTACGTTCTCACGTATTAATGTCAGTATACAAGTTGAACCTCTCCCGCTTATAGAAGCTGGAGATTCTCGAGAAGTTTGGTATATGGACTAACGCCTAACAGCATATCCCGAAGGAGTTAGCTATCAGGATACCCTTATTCTCAAGGGGCTGTCCAAAAGCCCCCTACAAAGTTCCTCGAAATCGAAGTTCTGCTTACTTTTGCGGAGTATTATACAGCAATAGTTATAGCTTTGCAAGATGAGCTACAGAGTTTTGTTTTTTGATCGGGCATCGAACCCGCTCAAAAAACAGCCATTCATCTCCTACCTAATAGGAAGGAGTCTTCTGGCGGATTGAGATAAAAAAATCAATAGTTTAATTTAAAATTAAAGAGCCTCAGAAAATATCACATCTCTGAGGCCCAAAAGTTAAATTAAGTTGAGACTAGTTGCGAGAAGCAGAGGTCTGCGAGGCGTTCAAAACATCTAAATTGATGCTGGGACCCATAGAGGTGGTCAAATAGATAGAACGCACGTAAGTTCCCTTAACGGCTGAGGGTTTCGCTTTCAAAATGGCTTCGAACAAAGTGCGGAAGTTTTGCTGTAACTTGTCAGCATCAAAGCTAACTTTGCCGAGGATGCTGTGTACGCAATTGTGCTTGTCATTGCGGTACTCGAGCTTGCCTTTTTTGAACTCGGAGATGGTCTTAGGCAGATCGGGGGTAACAG
>JAFSXH010000186.1 GCA_017444165.1 bacterium
GTGTACTGCATTCGCCTCTGTCTTTATTTCGTAACTAAAATCTTCGCCATAGGCTTGGGCAAAGAGTTCCACTAGTTTTTTCGCAGTCACGCAGTCACAATCATCGGGTCCGATATTATAAAAACCAGCTTTGGAATGATCATTATACTGCTCTGCGCATATAGTGAGATAAAGGAAAAGAGGCTCCAGTACATGCTGAAATGGTCTGGTAGAATTGGGATTGCGAATAATGAGCGGTTGCTTATTTACTACAGCCCTAACACAATCGGGAATTATGCGATCTAGAGCAAAGTCGCCGCCTCCGATAACATTGCCAGCCCGCGCTGTAGAGACCGCCACATCTTTATAAAAGCTGTTTATGTATGAATGAGTAACTAACTCAGAGCAACTTTTACTGTTGCTATAAGGATCGAAACCATCTAGAGGTTCATCCTCTCTATACCCCCAGCACCATTCGCGATTTAAATATACTTTGTCAGTAGTGACATTCAAAAATGATTTTACACATGGATTAAGGCGGACACACTCACAAATATTTACCGTGCCCATAACATTCGTCTCGTATGTGTACCTCGGTTCACGGTAAGAAGTGCGAACAATAGGCTGAGCCGCAAGATGTAATACTATTTCAGGTTGGAATTCATGAAAAACTTCGCTTAAAAGTTGGTAATCTCTAATATCTCCCCTTATGTGCTTTAATTTATTATCAAGATTGGCTAGTTCAAAGAGACTCGGTTCAGTGGGAGGATCGAGTGCATAGCCCATAACATCTGCTCCAGCGAGCAAAAGAATCATTGATAACCACGATCCTTTGAACCCAGTATCTCCCGTTACAAATACCCTTTTACCTCTGTAAAAATCTAAAACTTCTTTCAACTTCACAATTCCACACTGCCCTTCACTGTTTTCAAAATGCCTTCCTTAAAATCAGTCTGTGCACTCCAACCAGTTTGTAATATTTTCCTTACATCAGGCTTGAGATCAACTGGTCCCGAAGGGCCGTAGGGTATAGCTCCAAATCTCAATTCACTCGAAGAGCCTAAAATATCTTTTAATTTAATGACGAAGTCTTTTAAAGGCAAAATCTTTCCACTGGCAAGGTTATACACGCCGCTTTCGCATTTTTGTAAAACAAGATGTTTCATAGCTAAAGCAGCATCACCTACATAGAGAAAATCCCAAAGTTGGCTACATTGTGTCATAGGACTTTCTTCATTATTTAGCATCTTTTTTATACAAGATGAGATCAGAGTTCTAGGATCATCATGCGGACCATAAAGACTAAATATTCTCGTCCAGATAAAGTGAATTTGTTCTTTTTGAGCTAAATTACCCAACATCTCACAAGTTTTCAATTTGTATATTCCGTACTCTGTCGAGGGATTGCAGGCACTATTCTCTGTGACAATACCATCCATCTTTCCATACTCTGCTTGTGATCCAGAACCGACGAAATACTGACACCCTAATTTCACTGCTACACGGAACGCCTTAAGTGAACATTCGTAATTGTGCTGTTGCATTTCGGCATTGTCACGCAGTGGAGCTCTCGTACCTTCCCAAGCCAAATGGTAAAAATAGTCAGCTTGACTTATAAGTTGGGGCAATTTATCGTACTCATCCATATTCAATTCCAGACACTGGAGCTTATCATTCTTAGGAAGCAGATCTATTTTTTTACTGCCTTTTCGCACGACTGCACAGATCAGACAATCTTCTTGCAACCAAGTCTGTAATAAGTGAAGACCTATAAAACTAGTGGCCCCTGTTATGACAATAATTTTCATAAAAAATCTAAATTCCTCAAAAAAGATTATCTATCTCACTTTTAATTCCGTCAGTATCTAAATGAAATTTCTTGTAAAGGTAAGGAGCGTGGGCCATAGCCACAAATCTGTCTGGAATACCCAATATCTTAAAACGGACAGAGAGGCCCTCCTCGGCAAGGATCGTTCCCACAATGCTCCCCAAACCTCCAATGACATTGTGATCCTGAGCAACAACTACTCTTCCAGTTTGAGCCGCCTCAATAACAGCCTTGTGATCAACTGGTTTAAGAGAATACATGTCAATTACTCGTATATTTTTCCCCGATTCTGCACTTATCTTTTCTGCGGCTTCAAGGGCATACTGTACAGTCACACCAGAACAGAGAATCGCCCCGTCATTACCTTCTTTTAACGTAATTGAACCGCCTGAGACAACTTTCACATCTTCGCAGTAAATATCTTTAACTGGCTCAACAGAGACGCGAATATATACAGGTCCTTCATAGTCTAAGGTCATGTTAAGTATTTTCTTCGCTTGCCAAGCATCGCTGACTTCTAAAACAAGGATACCCGGAATAGAAGTTATGATGCCGCAATCTTCAATAGACCAGTGCGTAGCTCCAGAAATACCACCAGAGACACCAGCATACACGCCTATCATTCTCACGTTGCGATTGCCATAGGCTACATCTGTGCGAACCTGTTCACAGGCTCTCATGCTCAAAAATGGGGCCATGGAGAACACGTAAGGAATAAAACCCTCACAGGCCAACCCTGCCGCAAAAGAGACCATGTTCTGCTCAGCGATACCTACATTAAAAGAGCGATTGGGAAAGGCCTCTGCAAAGCCTCTATTGCGACAAGTGCCAGCAAGATCGGCATTGACAAGGACAACCTTATCACTCTTTTGGCCGAGTTCCGTCATATACTCGCCAATTACATTGCGAAGAAAACTACTGCTCATATGGACCACTTACTTTCATAATTAGCGCGGAGATCGGCAATACAGGCCACAAGTTGTTCATCACTTATTTTGCCAGCGTGCCAACGAATCTGATCCTCCATGAAAGAGACACCTTTACCCTTGATAGTATGAGCCACTATACAAGTAGGAAGGTAAGAATCTGCAGAGGGAAGTTCATCGAACGCTCTCACAATTTCAGTTACATTGTTTCCGTCAATTTCAACTGTATTCCAGCCAAAGGCTCGATACTTATCAGCAATGTTCCCTAGACCAGTCACTTCATCTATCCTGCCATCGGCCTCTAAACCGTTATTATCCACAATAGCAATGAGGTTTCCCAAACGATAACGAACGGCATTGGCCGCCGCTTCCCAAATAGAACCTTCAGATTGTTCGCCATCACCCATGACAGTGTAGACTCTGCTCGTATAATTGCCTTTCAATCTTAAACCTGCGGCCACACCACAAGCCACAGGCATACCGTGGCCCAGACTTCCCGTAGAGACTTCTACATAAGGATTGACAAGGTTGCACGAGTGCATAGAAAAGCGGCCTTGATCCTTAGCATACTCGTCAATAACATCTTGAGCTGAAAAGCAACCTACAGATGCCTGATTAAAACTAGTTACTGCCGAGGCGTGTCCTTTAGAGAGAATAAAGCGATCTCTCGATTCATCAGTGATATTTTGGGGATCATACTTCATCTGATACTGCCAAAGGACGGTCATTACATCAGTTACAGATAGATCTCCGCCAATATGTATGACCTCTTTATTGCAGAGCGTCAGCAACTGAATGCGTATATTCATGGCGGCTAGCTCAAGTTCTCTTATCGTTTTCATGTACTTAGGCTAACCTTTACTGGATATTTACCGCACTATTTATGATCTCAACCATATAATCCAGCTTCTCCCTAGTCATACCAGGGTAGACACCGATCCAGAAACTGTTTTTAGTGATGAGATCAGTATTATCGAGAGTGCCGCAGACACGGTAAGAATCGGTGTCACGGTATTCATCAAAACATGGATGCTTTATGATATTACCTGAAAAGAGTAAACGCGTCTGCACGTTATGTTCTTCAATGAATCTGATAATTCTATTTCTCTGCAGACCACTCTCGGGACGAATGGTCAAAAGGAAACCGAACCAAGAGGGGAGGCTACCTTCACAAGGTTCTGGCAAGATGAGCTTACCAGAGAGAGAATCAAGTTTCTCGCGCAAATAATGCCAATTTTCTTGACGCGCCTTTATAAATTCGGGTAGTTTTTTCAACTGTTCACAACCTACAGATGCCTGCATCTCAGTAACTTTTAAGTTATAACCAAAATGACTGTAAACATACTTGTGATCATAACCACGGGGAAGTTCACCGTGTTGACCGTCGAAACGGTGACGGCAGAAGTTATCTTGACCAGAGGGACAGATACAGTCACGCCCCCAATCGCGATAAGATAATATCAATCTGTGCAAAATAGGGTTGTTTGTGTAGACAGCCCCGCCTTCACCCATCGTCATGTGGTGGGGAGGATAAAATGAACTAGTACCTATGTCACCCCAAGTACCAGTGTACTTTGTTTGCCCATCAATTGTATAAGCAGAACCTAGAGCATCACAGTTATCTTCAACTAACCACAGATTGTATTTCTTACAAAACTCCAGCACAACCTTAATGTTAAATGGATTGCCCAAAGTGTGAGCGAGAAAAACAGCTTTTGTCTTTGAAGAATACGCCGCCTCAAGCTGAGTTACGTCAATGTTGTATTGAGGAATAGTGACATCTAAAAAGACGGGAACAGCACCGTACTGGATGATTGGAGCCACAGTTGTGGGGAAACCACAAGCAACAGTTATGACTTCATCGCCTCTTTTTATCTGACGATCACCTAAACTGGGAGAGGTCAGTACACTGAAGGCGACAAGATTAGCTGAAGAACCAGAATTAACTAAATGGCAGTATTTTACACCCAGCCACTCGGAAAATTCCCTTTCAAATTCACGACAAAATCTGCCTGTAGTCAACCAAAAATCTAAGACAGAATCTGTCAGAGCCAGCATTTCCTTTTCATTGTAGATGCGCCCGCCGTAGCCAATGCGTTCTCCAGGCGTATATTTTTTGTTGTTTTCAGGCTCTTTAAAACGGTGATAGTATTGGTCTACCATCTGCTTGATCTGCTCTCTAGCTTCGCCTTCGTCTTTCCAATCTGCCATCTTTTTTATCTTCCTTTGCTACCAGCACTTCCAAGGAGCTTCACCGCTCTGCCACAATTTTTCAAGTTCTTTCTTCTCACGCAATGTGTCCATACATTGCCAAAAACCGCGATGGGTATAACTCAAAAGCTCTCCCTCTTCGGCTAATCTTTCCAATGGCTCACGCTCAAATATCGTATCATCACCACTGATATAATCGAATATCTTTGGTTCCATAACCATATAGCCCGCATTTATAGGATTGCCATCAATATGTGATTTTTCGCGAAAAGAGCGAACGGCGTTATCTGCGCCAATATTGAGGATGCCCTTTTGTTGCTGTTGAATGACAGCCGTTAAAGTGCAGATCTTCTTGCCTCTATTGTGAAAATCCACCAACTCACGGATATTTACATCACATACACCGTCACCGTAAGTCATCATGAAAGTTTCATTGCCGATATATGGCTGTATTCTCTTTATGCGTCCCCCTGTCATGGTATCTCTGCCTGTATCGACGACTGTAACTTTCCATGGTTCTGTTTTTTGGTTGTGAACGATCATATTATTTCCATTGGAAAAGTCGAAAGTTATATCCGAAGTGTAAAGAAAATAATCGGCAAACCATTCCTTTATCATATGCTGACGATAACCAGCACAGATAATAAATTCATTAAATCCATAATGACTGTACTCTTTCATTATGTGCCAGAGTATAGGCATATCTCCGATCTCAATCATCGGTTTAGGTTTAAATTCAGATTCCTCACTTATCCTCGTACCAAAACCGCCCGCCAAGAGTACAACCTTCATTCTTTTTTCTCCTCACTGTTAAAGTTTATGCGCTTTTCTTCCACAACCAATGGCCTTTTCATTATTCTTATATTCATGGCCATAACATACTCACTTAATAAACCTAGAAATAAAAGTAGAATGCCCCCGATAAAATATATAGATATTAGAAAAGGAGCGTAACCCATAACGAATTTGTCCCACATACACAATTTTAGCACAAGAAAGATCGAACCTATTACAAAAGAAAAAAACGAAATCACGAATCCTAAAAACGTAGCTAGACGCATTCCTGCCTTTGTGTAGCTAGTAAAACTGAGCATAGCGGCATCATACAATGTATAAAAATTATTGTGGGTGTGTCCAGCTTTTCTTTCCAATTGTGTGTACTCTATATCTTTGCGCTCTGGCCCCAA
>JAFSXH010000187.1 GCA_017444165.1 bacterium
CATTCCATTAGTATCGCGCTCTGGTTCTCCCCACTGTGATATAACATCCTTTTTAGACTGACCAATCTTAAAAGGTACATTTACCGTCTCTACGTTATTACCAATAGTAGTAATACTCTGAACTATATTCTTCTTATTAATATTGATCATAAAACGATTACGATACATAAAATGTATGTAGTCACTATCAGCATCTTTGTCTTTGACGCGCATAGGCAAAATATCATCAGGCGGGCCGACTACACTAAAGACTATTTGCATATCATCACCAGGATGAACCTCGCCTCCCATCTTAATGCCACATACAGGATACTTCTCCTTAGGAGCCTCCATATTCTTGGACTCTTCAGCCCAACTATTCATCCCTATTAGAAAAACAATAACCAAAAACAGACAAAAATTTAATGTTTTGCGCATCTAGATGACCTCACTTCTTGGGCTTAATGGGAATACTGAGACGCTTAGGAGCTGAAGTATCCGCATCCACAGTCTTAGCTAAAGTAGCTCGACTGCTCGCAAATAGCTCCACGGCCGCAATAGCTTTGTAAGATTCTGAACTAGATAATCCCGTATCTACACCGCTTTCACCAGGTTGAAAAGGAGAAGAACTCCTATCATTCTCAAAAGAACCACTGTTGCCCATCCACTCTCTGAGCTTCTTCCTCTCTTCTTTACTCAAAGAGGGATCATCTGCTTCAATTTCTGAATTGCCAATAAAGACACTCTCCACTCCCTCTTCAGCAAACCCTTGTATCTCATTGATACCACAATTATTTCCTAAATCTACGGCATCCTTAGGGGGAGCCTCATAACGTCGAGAAGGCATAAAAAGATTAGAGAGATCATTGGGATCGAACTCTTCAAGGGGGGCTTCACTGCCAGGAACAGCTACACTCTTGAGATCTTCATAATTATCCTTAGGAGTTTCGACAGTCATATCGAGAGTCAAGCCTCCCGCATCAACCGTATTTACAACCGGATTAACAGCCTCTCCAGAAGCAGAAGATACGGAAATACTCTTATCACCCCAAAGACCTTGACACGCCTCCAAGGCAAGACGGTAACCTAAAATTCCCAGCCCTGAAATAGTGCCTACACAGACGGGACTGATTATAGACTTAGCCCGCCACTCTTCTCGATTATAAATGTTACTTATATGAACCTCGATCACGGGCAGACTGACGGCCACAATAGCATCTCTCAAAGCATACGACGTATGCGTAAAGGCCCCTGGATTCAGAATTATCACATCAAACTGACCTACAGCGGCGTAGAGATAATCGATAAGAGCACCTTCAGAATTAGTCTGAGCATACCCCAATTCAACCTTAAAATTTTCGGCCCAAGCGGTGATCTGTCCCATCATCTGTTCGTAGGAGACATCACCATAAATACCAGGTTCACGAGTTCCCAGCATATTCAAATTAGGGCCATGTAGAACAAATACGCGCAAATTACCCACAGACTCTCCCACTACCTCTCTTCACTTTGCCTTAGTTACTTCGAAAACCCAATGGAGATCTTCTGCACTTACAAAATCAACTCTAACGAGCTTTCCTCTCTCTACTGGCAAAATAAAAATATTTTTACTAAACTCACGCTTTTTATCATACTTGAAATTGTGAAAAAAGTCTTCCCAACTAACACACTCAGGTATACAGGTAGGCAGTCCCCACAACTCGAGGAGAGTTTTCATTCTAATAAGTTGCTCCTCCTTCAATATTTTTAAACGTCTTGCCAAGTTTAGGGCGCAACTTAGACCGATAGAGACAGCCTGACCGTGAGTCAGATGATAATTAGTACAGACCTCCAAAGAGTGGGCAAAGGTGTGACCCAAATTCAATTTATATCTGTCAGAACGATCAAATGGATCCAATCTGACAATAGCAAATTTAACACGTACTGCAAACTCGATCAATCTAAGATAAAAATCCTCATCCCAAAGTGGCTTGTGTGACTCTGTCACCCAAATACGCGAAGAGGCTTCCTTCTCTAAAGTGAGAGATTGAGCATCTAAAAACATGCACTTAACTACCTCTGCCATACCGTTGGAGATCTCTATAGTTGGCAACGTATTCAAAAAAAGACTATCCGCCCAGATAGATTTAGGCTCATAAAACGATCCTACTAAATTTTTTCCTGCGGCCAGATCGATCCCATTCTTCCCTCCCACAGAAGAATCTACCATCGCCAATAATGTGGTAGGCACATTGACAAGAGGAACCCCCCTCAGAAAAGTGGCCGCAGCCAAACCACCTACAACACCCAAAACACCCCCCCCACAGATGACAACAGGCACACTTCTATCAATTTCTGAGGTTACAAAAAAATCATACAACTTATTCAAAGTTGTAAAATTCTTATTCCCCTCACCAGAAGGTAAAATGATCGAAGCGCATTGACAAGGCTCAACACACTCTAATAAATAATCATTCCAATACTTCGATACGTTTTCATCAATAACTAAGACACAACGCTCATTTAAATCAATTAAATAAGCTCCCAAATTTTTAAGAGCACCAGATCCTAAATAGTAATTATCGTTTAGAAGTTTCATGTTAATGTTAATCTTCTTACATACGTTCTATAAATGATTTTAGCAAGCCTGTTTATAGAAAATTTTAATTATTAATTCAATAATTCTATTTGATAATTATATTATTCCATTGTAAAATAGGTTCGAGCCAGAAAATAAATTTAAGGGAGAGAAAAATTTTTATGAAGTATGTAAAACTTGGAAACAGCGGCGTAGATGTATCGAGGATCTGTCTTGGGATGATGAGTTTCGGAAAACCTGGTTCTGAAAATGGAGTCTTTCCATGGGCGATGAATTTTGAAGATGCAAAACCACTTTTCAAGAAGGCTGTTGAGCTCGGAATAAATTTTTTCGATACGGCAAATGTTTATCAACTTGGAAGCAGCGAAGAAATTACGGGTAAACTTATTCGTGAATTCAACCTTAATCGCGATGAGATAGTTGTCGCCACAAAAGTGAACTTTGAAATGAGAGCGGGCAGACCTAACGGAACTGGTTCATCGCGCAAAAATATTATGACTGAAATAGATCACAGTCTCAAGCGTCTCGGCCTCGATTATGTAGATTTATACCAAATTCACAGGCTCGATGCTTTCACGCCTATGGAAGAAATTATGGAAGCCCTGCACGATGTAGTAAAGAGCGGTAAAGCACGTTATATCGGAGCCTGCACAATGGATGCATGGCAGTTTGAGAGATTGCAAAATATTGCCGAACGCAATTGTTGGACAAAATTCATCACAATGCAAAATCAGTACAACCTGATATACCGCGAGGAAGAGCACGAAATGATGCCCTTGTGTCTTGATCGCAAAGTCGGAGTAAATCCGTGGAGTCCACTTGCTGGCGGAAGATGCGCTCACCCGTGGGGAACTCAAACAGCAAGAACAAAGATAGATGCAGTATCTCCAATGGTATGGACAGAAAAAACGGCCACGCAAGATAAAGCAGTGATCGATAATCTTGAAAAAGTTGCCAAAGAAAATGGACGTTCAATGGCCCAAGAAGCTCTGACATGGATGTTGAGCAAACCATTCATCTGCTCCCCAGTTGTGGGAACTACGAGCATTAAGCATGTTGAAGAGGCTGTTTCAGCAGTTGATATTCAACTTAGCAATGACGAAATAGCAGCTCTTGAAGCTCCTTATGTTGCTCACACCAAACAGCATGCGTTTTAGAGGTAAAATATCATGAGCGTATTCGAAGATTTAAGGAACGGAAAATCTTACGATATAAGAGACGAACAATACATAAAAGAAGCTTACGCTGAAATGGCTCGTTGCCGTCATCTGTGCTGGAAAATAAACAATACCGACCCTAATAACAGAGAAGAGATAATTACTCTTGAGCGAGAATTATTCAAAGGAGATTTACAAGAAGGGAGTTTTCTAACCCCTCCTTTTCAAATTGATTTTGCTCGCTGTATCAAAATGGGTAAAAACGTTTTTGCCAACCACGGACTTACAGTAATGTCCATCGGCACTATTATTATTGAAGACGGCGTAATGTTTGGGCCTGAAGTGGGACTCTTCACAGTTAATCATGAACCCAAAAACATTCGCGTGATCATGACGAAGGAAATTCATGTTAAAAGAAATGCTTGGATCGGTGCGAGAGTAAACATTTTACCTGGTGTTACCATTGGTGAAAATGCAATCATCGGTACAGGTTCTGTTGTAACGAAAGATATCCCCGATAACTGTGTTGCGGTCGGAGTACCAGCAAAAATTATCAAAGAAATTTCATAGATAAAATTGTTACAAACGAAGTTTTGCCCTTTAGGGCGAGATAAAAGACATCCCTCAAAGGACAAAACTTCAGATACAATCTATAGCTTAATTTTACGCAGTTCCAAAGGATAAGATAACTTCAACTCCTCATCTAAAAAGATCTCCACTGTATAGTAA
>JAFSXH010000188.1 GCA_017444165.1 bacterium
AGTAGAACCTATAACAAAAACTATCCTGCCAGGTCAAATTATAGTCCGAGAGGGCGACATAGTCGGTGAAAATGATATACCAGCCTTAGAGGCCATGGGTTTGTATTCTTCCAATCTCACTGTACGAACCGTTTTGGCCAGTTGCTTTATGGTATTGATATTGATAGTAATCGCCCGTCAATATTTAGTATTCTATCTCAAAAACGTTTATAATAATATGCGAATGCTCCTAGGTACTGCCCTGCTGTGTTCCGTATTTATGCTCATTTCCCATTATACTGTCAGTGTTTCACCTTATTTAGCCCCTGTGGCTTTTACGTCCGTGCTGATTTCTATATTGATTGATGCAAAGTTATCTATACTTTTAGTCGGTCTTTTGGCAATATATACGGGTGCAATGACTTCTAATTTGGCCTCCTCATGTATGGTAATAACTACAGGTTTCATAAGTATACTCTCCGTGCAGAACGTAATCAGACGTTGGGATATAGTAACAGCTTCACTTTGGATTTGGGCCATTAACGTCTTTACCATACTCGTATTTTCTTATAATGAACAGATTAGTCTCCAAGAATCACTATTTCAAGCTCTCTTCTTTGGAGCTTTGAATGGTCTTTTGCCAGCTTTAATAGCTTCGGGAGCTCTGCCCCTCTTAGAGGGCATTTTTAAAGTCACTACTCATATGCGTATGTTAGAGTTGTCAAACCCTAACGAACCGGCCCTTAGCGATCTTTTGCGTGAAGCTCCAGGAACTTACATGCACTCTATCATGGTTGCCAATTTAGCGGAGGCAGCCGCCAAAACAATTGGAGCTGATGCTATGCTCTGTCGTGCAGGGGCGTGTTATCACGATATAGGTAAGATGAAACAGCCTAATATGTTTGTGGAAAACCAAAAAGGGCAAGAGAACCCTCATGATAAACTGCCGCCCACTCTTTCGGCTATGATTATTATCTCTCACGTTAGTTTTGGTTTGGAATTAGCTAACAAATATAAACTTCCACCAGACATAGTTAAATTTATTCGAGAACATCACGGAACTAGCATGGCCTCTTTTTTCTATCAAAAAGCTAAACAGCAAGAGGATAACGAACCAGTTTTTGTCGAGGACTTTAGTTACCCAGGTCCTAGACCTCAATCTAAAGAAACTGCTATAGTCATGATCTGTGATGGTATTGAAGCGGCTTCGCGCACTTTAGCTGTACCTAACAAAGAGAATCTGCAAAAATTAATTGATGGAATGGTAAACAATATCATTAAGAATAAACAATTAGATGAATGTCCCATCTCCATTAAAGAGATCAATGAAGTAAAGGCTTCCATCTTACACTCCTTGACAAACCATTATCACAGTCGTATAGCTTATCCCAGCAATAAAACGGTGAAAAAATAATTTAGGTGAAAGAATATGTTGAAAAGATCTTTGAAAGTTGATACACAAGTTTATCTCAGAATTGGTAAGGATAAATTGCCTATAAAAAACAAATTTATACGCGCGGCAACTTATCAGGCAGTAAGAGTAATAGATATTGAGCTGGATATTATGTATCAACTTTATAAGAGGGAACTCTATCAAAGGTTATTCTCAGTGGAAGTTTCCATAGTAAACGATAATATTATCCAACAGTTGAATAACAAATTTCGTCATATAGATACACCTACTGATGTTCTTAGCTTTCCAGCTTGGGAAGGATGTTCCAATCCAGCCATTTACCCCGATGTTCCTCTACATTTAGGCGAAATAGTCATAAGTTTAGATACCGCTCTGCGCCAATCTCAAGAAGATCAAGTCAGTTTGAAACACATGGTCGCTTGGTTGATCGCCCATTCTATGCTCCATCTCATAGGTTTAGATCATCCTGATGAAAAGGCGCGTCAGGTAATGCGCCATTACGAATTGAAAATTTTAAAAGCTATCGGATTCACCAAATTGCCAACTATGGCTGAGGAAGTTTACCATGACTAAAGAGAAAAAGAGTCAAGCACATCTTGTCATTCACACTTGCGGAACGGCTAGAAATAACCCTGGTGAAGCTGGCGTAGGTTTAGTGATAGATGAACCCTCAGGTTCTCAGACACTGGTTTCAGAAAATATCGGCATAGCTTCTACTATTCAAGCTCAGTATCAGGCAGTAATAATGGCACTGCTCTGGACCGCAGATCACAATTACAGCAGTGTGGAGATCATGTTGGACAACGCTAAAATTATCCGCAGTCTCCTCCACAACCCCACAGTCAACGATTTAAATATTTTGGGACTGCACAAACGAGCTCGCCGTTTGGCCAGGTCTATCCAGGTGACTTACTCTATATATGAAAACGATACTCCCCAAAAGGCCCTAGCTCTGGCTTTAGAAGCAAGCATGCGCAACTCGGCCGATCAAAATGCAGATTCTGAGAATCGCCACGCTCTCCAACAATCTGCTGGTGGTGTTCTTTACAAAAAAGATGGCGAGCATATCAAAGTTTGTCTTATCTCCAAAAAGGGCGGTACAGTCTGGTCGTTGCCTAAAGGACGCATAAAACCAGGTGAAACTTGGGAAGAGACGGCTGTACGCGAAGTGTTGGAAGAGACGGGCCATTTGGCTAGTATAGGCGAGCAGATCGATCAGATCGAATATTTCTTTTACTGGAAAGAGGACAGCACATTCTATTACAAACTCGTTCTTTTCTTCCTTATGCCCTTAGTTGAAGAGAACGCCTCTACTCCCGATAATGAAGCCAATGAAGTAGCCTGGGTCGATATAGGAGAAGCCTGGAACAGACTCTACTATCAAAGCGAAAAGAATATCTTGCGCAAGGCTCAGAAGATCTTACACACCGCCAATTTTATTTGAATGGCGTTTTAAAAATGGATACCAGATAGTAGCACTTATACAAAAGTTTACACTTAACAGGATTAAACTGCGCAAATCTTGAGTGGAAAGCAAAGCTCCCAAAAAACAAGGCATGATCCAGGGAACTTCTATAAATGGTGCTTGCACAAATCCCCAACTGATGGCAAACCAGGCAACTGTTCCGCAAACCATCGGAGCTAGGATACATGGAATAGCCAAGATAGGGTTGGCTATAACGGGCAGACCGAACAAGAAAGGCTCATTTATATTGAAGAGCGATGGCACTATGGCCATTTTACCGACCTTTCGGTAATGTGGATTTTTGAAAGTAAAAAGAAGAAGTATCGGTGCTAAGGTAGCTCCCGAAC
>JAFSXH010000189.1 GCA_017444165.1 bacterium
AACAGGCTTACTTATCAGCCCAAGATGCTTAGCAACGGCGTGGTTGTGACCGATCCCCTTGCCGACAGCCTTACCGCCTCGCTCAAGGCTCTTCTTACTTCCTTCGGGCGAGTGGAAAATCAGATCGCCGCTTCTTACCTGCAGATAGGTGTAGAATCTCTTAACGCCATGTCTGTGCGCCGTCAGCTTATCTATCAGGTTAAACAGGCCTTTTTCAACCGCATAAAAGCAGGTTCTTCCGTAGATGCCGCACTGCTGAATGTCGATTTGTGCAAACAGAGCTTGGTAGACGCCGACAGAATGTATAAATCTGGCGTGATGGCCTTCTATGATGTTATACAATCCAACCTCTACGTCACCGAAGCGGAAGAGCAGCTGGCAAAGGCCAATACCGCTCTGGATTCTGCCGATGCCGATTTCTTTAAGTTGCTGTCCTTAAATTCTCCTTCGTCTGACAAAGCTTTTCTGCATATAATTTCTCCAGAACCCATAGAGGTCGATTCTGCCTGCAATTTAGCCGATTTAAAGAATCTGGCTGTAGCTAGACGATATGAAATCATGAGTTTAGATCGCAGTATAGAAGTTTTAAAGACTAGCCGCGAATCAGTTGAAGCTAATAATAGGCCAGAGATTTACCTCTCCGCCGATTATATATTCTCTCCTGGTTATCATTCGCTCCCCTGCAGTAACTACCAGCTCAATTTGAATATAGACTGGGATGCCTGGGACGGCGGTTCTAGGAAAGCTCAATTAGAAGAGATCGATTCTCAGATTGAAGCGTTGAAGCATTCCCGTGAGAGTATCTGTGATTCTATATACTTAGAAGTTGAAAAGGCTTGGCTTAACTTTAACTTAACTGATGTAACCATGAAGACTTCGAAGAATAAAGTGGAATCAGCTTGGGTATTTCATGAAATGGCTCGTCAGCGTTTCGTGAACGGTTTGGGAAATTCTCTGGAAGTTCAACAGGCTTTGACCAGTTTAAATGAAGCCCGTCTATCGTTCATTTCTGCCTGTTGTGACCGCGAATTGGCTTTTGCGGCCCTCGAATACAGCGTAGGCGTAGATTTTCCTAACCGCAAACTTTCAGTAACCCCAGAACTGTTTAAGACAGAGTAATTGTTAGTTCGGAACATAAGGAGTTCAACATGAATTTTTCAGATATTTTTAACGGTTCAAAGACTAAATTCTTTGGCGTTGCTCTGATTCTAGCTCTGGGTGCTGGAACGATCGTATCTGGGTGCAGCGAAGACAAGGGCGATGGCACTCAAGGCCAGAGCGAGACGAGACAGAGTAACACCGAAACCTCAGATTCCACTCACAACAATGGAGAAAAAGAGGCTGATGCTCAAGCCGCTGCAGGACAGGCGGCTGCTCCTATGGTGATAGCCACCAAAGTCACAAAGAAAGATATTCATTACAGCCATGAATGGCCAGCTGAGACTAAATCTGGTGACGAAGTCAATGTACAGGCCAGAATTGAAGGCACTCTGGAGAATTTCAGCTTTAAAGAAGGTATGGAAGTCAAAGAGGGACAGGTCCTTTTTACTATAGACGATGCCCAGTACCAAGCCGCTCTGCAGGCCGCCCAGGCTCAGGTCTCCAAGGCTAAGGCCGACCTGGAATACGCCAAAACACAGGTAAATGTGCGCAAAGCTGAAGCCGATCTGGTTTCTGCCCAGACCGAATTAAACCGAGCCCAGCAAGATGTGGACCGCTATAAACCTCTGGTCGCAAGTGGCACAATTGCTAGGCAGATCCTTGACAATGCCGTTGCTCAGCGCGATGTCGCTCAGGCACAGGTAAATGCCGCCAATGCTATATTGAGAAACACCCGTCTTTCCGACAAGGCTAACATAGATATTGCCGCCGCCAATCTGGAAGCGGCCAGAGCCAACGTAACTCAAGCCGAATTGAATATAGGGTATTGCACTATAACTTCTCCTATCAGCGGCGTCATCGGCAAACTTAACGTTTACCCTGGAAACCTGGTAGGCAGTGTAGGCAACACCCAGCCTCTGGTGACAATCTCTAAACTCGATCCTATGTACGTAACTTTCAGCTTAACCGAGAAAGAATACCTGTACATTATGGACCACCGCAACGACGAACACGGCGGCGTGGATATAGAGCTCATCCTTTCCGATGGCAAGGTATATCCGCACAAAGGAAGTTTCAATATGCTGGAACGCACTTTAGACTCAGCAACTGGTACTATCGGCGTCCGCATGGTATTTCCCAATCCCGATTTTATTCTGCGTGAAGGACAGTTCGGGCGTCTGCGCATAACCGCTCGCGATGCAGAAAAGGTCTTGGTCGTTCCTCAGAAAGCGATCATGACTGTTCAATCGGATCGCTGTGTCTATGTAGTTGGTGCCAACAATATAGTCGAATCGCGCACTGTTACTCTTGGAACTCCCATAGACGACAATTATACGGTGGAATCTGGCCTCAAAGAGGGCGAAACAATTATTGTCGACGGCCTTCAGAAAGTTAAACCAGGTTCTCCCTGCAATCCTTCCGTCACTGAAGAACGCCCTGTCATCAATCCTTAGAAGTTTTGGCGAGCCGCTTCTCAATGCGGTTAAGCCTCTCTTTGAATGTGCAAGTAAAACTGCTGACAGCTCAAGTTATGTTGGCAGTTGATAGTATTTATTTCCGAAATTAAATATTTCGGGGAGGAAAGTTTTGGCTAAATTTTTTATTCACCGTCCAGTGCTGGCGATGGTCATATCGCTAGTTATATTGATAGCTGGTGCGGTCTGTATACCCAATCTTCCCATCGCTCAGTATCCAGATATTTGTCCTCCTGTTATTCAAGTAGTTGCTTCCTATACTGGCGCAAATGCGCAAGTTTTAGAGGAAACGGTAGCTTCTCCGATTGAACAGCAGGTCAACGGTTGCGAGGGCATGCTCTATATGCGTTCCATCTGCACTAACCAGGGAACATACATTCTGCAGATTACCTTTGACCTATCCAGAGACCAGGACTTAGCGATGGTAGACGTACAGAACCGCGTATCCCAGGCTTCACCTTTGCTACCAGTAGAGGTCAGTCAGGCGGGTGTGAGCGTAAAGAAGCAATCTACTCAGAACCTGGTATATATAAGTCTTTACTCTGAAGATGGTTCCCGTGACAGCTTATTCCTGAGCAATTATGCCACCATTAACATTATCGACCAGTTGGCTCGTATCAACGGTGTAGGTTCAGCCTCTATTATGGTAGGTCAGCGTGACTACTCCATGCGTCTGTGGGTCCAACCAGATAAGCTAGCCAAGCTGGGTGTTACCTGTGATGACATTATTAGTGCTGTACAGAGTCAAAGCGTGCAAGCGGCGGCTGGTTCCATCGGAGATCCTCCTCAACCTCCGGGAGTAGCTTTTACTTATCCTGTCAACGTACACGGTCGTTTGACTAGTCCTGAAGAGTTCGGCAATATCATAATCAGCAGTGCTAAGAAAAATTCATCCTTCCTGCGCGTTCGCGATGTGGCCACTACCGAATTGGGAGCTTCAACTTACAACTCCAGCGGTGAGCGCGATGCTAAAGAGAGTTTAATTATTGCCGTTTATCAACAGCCTAGTGCCAACGGTGTAGCCTTGGCTCAAGAGATCAAGGCCAAGATGAAGGAGTTGAGCAAAAACTTCCCTTCTGGCGTAAATTACGAAATTACCTATGACAGTACGATCTTTGTAACTAAATCCATCGAAGAAGTAGTTCATACTCTGTTTGAAGCCATTGTGTTGGTTTTGATCGTGGTTTTGGTCTTCCTGGGCAACTTACGAGCCACTGCTATCCCTATTCTGGCGGTTCCTGTATCCTTGGTAGGTACTTTTGCAGGTTTTGCCTTAATGGGTTTCTCGATCAACCTATTGACGATGTTCGGTCTGGTTTTGGCCGTAGGTATCGTGGTAGACGACGCTATTGTGGTAGTAGAAGCGGTAGAGTTGCATATTGAACATGGACTATCTCCTATAGAAGCCACAGAAAAGGCTATGAGCGAAGTATCTGGCCCAGTAGTAGCTATCGCGTTAGTGTTATGCGCAGTCTTTGTGCCTGTAGCCTTTATGGGCGGCATGACTGGCGTAATGTATAAACAGTTTGCTATCACTCTGTCGGTATCGGTAGTTCTCTCAGCTTTGGTAGCCTTAACCATGACTCCAGCACTTTGCGCTATCATTTTGAAACCCCGCAAAGAGTTGCGCGGCCCCTTCGGCTGGTTTGTCAATGCTTTTAATGGTATCTTCAAATGGATGACCGACATTTACGTATTTTTAGTACGTTGGTCTATCAAGTTGGTGATTCCAGCCGCCGTTTTGATAGCCGCCACTTACTTCGGTGCTTATTGGATGCTCACCCATACCGCCTCAGGATTTATTCCCAACGAAGATATGGGTACAGTAATGATCAGCATCAACCTGCCATCTGGTGCTTCTCTGGAACGCACTGCCAAAGCAGTGGAAAAAGTAGAAGCCATGGCCCATAAGTATCCCGGAGTCGAGCATACTTTGAGTTTGATCGGCTACAATGTTATCCAAGGCAACCAGGCCAGCAACAGCGGCGCAGTAATTTTGGTCCTAAAAGACTGGGATGAGCGCAAGAAGGATTCCGAAAGTGCTGAGAGCATCGCCATGCAGATACAGAAGGAAACTTCTGATCTAGCTGAAGCTCAAGTTATTGCTATCTGCCCGCCTCCCGTTCCTGGACTTTCCCAGACCGGCGGTGTAACTCTGGAACTGCAGGATCGCAGCGGAGGAGAGATCCCAGCCTTGGCTCAAGCCTCCAATGGTTATATAGGCCAAGTGAACAAGAGCGGAGCTGTCTCCATGGCTTATACGCTGTTTAATCCCAGTGTACCCATGCTCGATGTAGAGGTCGACCGAGACAAACTCATCAATATGGGTATTCCAGTAAGTTCAGCCTTTACGGCCATGCAGGTAAATTTAGGCGGTTACTATATCAACCAGTACAACCAGTTCGGTCGTACCTGGCGCGTTTACATGCAGGCCGATTCCAAGTACAGACGCAATCCTTCCTATATTGGTTGCCTGTATCTGCGCACATCCTCGGGAGCGATGATGCCTCTGAGTAACGTAAGCTCCATTTCCGAAGTCACTGGCCCAGATGTACTAATCCGTTACAACTTGTATCGCGCAGTCGAGATAAATGCCGAACCCGCTCCAGGTAAGAGCTCTGGCGAAACTATCGCCGCCATGGAAAAGATGGCCGACTCCTCTTTACCGCAGGGTTACGGTTATGACTGGACCAGTACCGCTTTCCAAGAGAAACAGGCTTCTGGTCAGACTGTTCAGATTTTGGTCTTAGGTCTAGTCTTCGTGTTCTTATTCCTGGCCGCTCAGTATGAGAGCTGGGGCGTTCCTTTTGCGGTGCTCTTATCTATGCCTACCGTAATCTTGGGTGCTTTAGTCGGTATTCACATTATCGGCATGGATATGAACATTTACGTGCAGATCGGTGTATTGATGCTGATAGGCCTCTCCGCCAAGAACGCTATTTTGATCGTAGAGTATGCCAAAGCTAACTTTGACAGCGGTATGGATCTCATTGAAGCCACCGTCGAAGGTGCCCGTCTGCGCTTCCGTCCCATTCTGATGACCTCGTTCGCCTTCATCATGGGCGTTGTCCCTCTGGCCAAAGCGGTCGGTGCTAGTGCCGTCTGCCGCCGAGCTCTGGGTACTTCAGTGATGTGCGGTATGCTTGCCGCCACGATTCTGGGTATTCTGATCATTCCTTCGCTGTACGTATTTGTACAGGGTACGATCAACCTCTTCAGCGGCAAAAAGAACAAGGCCGTTAAGTCGGACGACAAAAAGGTCGGCGAAGTAAAGGCCGAGGCTGAGAACGTTGAAGTCAATGTCGAGGATAAAGCTGAAACTGAGGCTAAGACCGAAGAAGAGACAAAGCCTGAAGCCACCGAGGCTAAGGATGAGAAACCCAAGGGCGATACATCCGAGACCAAGGACGAGACTCAGAAATAAGTCTCTAAAATAAATCAAAATAAGAAGAGCCCCCGATATTCAAAATGTCGAGGGCTCTTTTTATTTGCCAAATTTTTCTAACTGATGTATGGCGAAAAAGTTTCCCAAAGTTTTGTTGGTTCGCTTAATTGACAGGGGATTGAGGAGGGTGAATTTTAATTTAGCACTTAATTTTAACACTGCTTGATCCTAAAAAATTTCTAGGTATATTATTTTTTGATTCAATTTTATCACTTTTTATCACAGTCTATTTGTTTATTTGCAAAAGGAGAGTTATTTTTGTGAAATATAACTATGGATTTACAACCTTGTTATTATCCGGTGCGCTGTTTTTAACGGGAGCTGGATGTTCGGATAGTGGTAATAGTAATGCTTATTTTACTTCAGATTCTACTGAAATTGTTAATGGTGAATCTGCCAAACTTGAAGTAACTCTAAAAAACCTGGATTACCAGCGTCTAGTTGATAAGCAACACAATTTAGAAATATACTTGTACGATGATAAGCTGGAAAACTGCTATAAAAAGACTTTCAAACAGAACGAAATATCCAAGAATGTGATAACTCTCAGTGATATACCGTTAGACTCCAGATTTTTAGTGGCTGTATCGAGAGATAAACACGATAATATTGTTGCTATAAGTGACAGTACTACAATAGAATTGTTAGCTGGGGCGGTGACAAAGATAAATGAGCTTGATTTAAATGAGTCTTCCGCTGAATTAAATAATCTCGTTGCTTCTATTACTCTCAATAACGATCAACCCCTGAAGACAAAAATAGGTGGCGATGTCAGCGTCAACGCGGAAGCT
>JAFSXH010000190.1 GCA_017444165.1 bacterium
AATAACCAGATCAAGGAAACGCTGACTAAAAGTGGCAAAAATCCACGAAAAGCCTCCATAACTGCGGGAGGTATACTCTGAGAGACTTCATCCTTAGGAGTCTCCTTAGCCCTAAACAGCCTGGAGATCTCAACTGTAAAAATGGCCACGATTATACCTAAAAATATTCCATCTGGCCCCAAGGGTTTTAGAGCGATCATCCATTGGCCCTCTACCTTTTGTGGAACTGAAGTAACCAAAAGCGTAGCTACAGCTCCCAACCCCTGAGCCACAGGCGACATGCCGTACTGAGTAGCCAAAGCAGAAGCTACTGTAAAGGCTATGTATAGGCCCAAAAGTCCCATCGTCAGACGGTAAGGCATATAAAAATCGCCACAATGTGCCAAATACCACTGACCAAAGGACGTATCCACCCAATTGGGCAACCAAGCGACCTGCCCCCCAAAGTAACTAGTTAAAACTTCACTTTGCGCCCCCAAGAGCAAGAAGACACTGCCTACCAAAATTATAGGAATGCTACCCAACATACCATCACGCAACGCTAAAACGTGACGCTGAGAAGCTAATTTTTCCAAAAAGGCAATCAATCTATCCATAAAGCTCTCACTAAACAAAAAAAATCCCGCCCCCATTTTCCATCCTCAAAGGCGGAAACACTGTGACGGGAAGACCAAAACGAATTAGTGTTTGTCGTGTCCCAAAGTTCTCTCTATCTTGCGTTTGACACGCTGTAAAGCATTATCAATAGACTTGACATGTCTATTTAGCTCTCTAGCCATTTCTTGATAGGATTTGCCCTCTAAATAAGATTGCAAAACTTGAGACTCTAACTCACTGAGATTTTGACGGATCTTATCTTTGAGATCGTAAGATAACTCAGCACTTATATACACCTCTTCAGGATCAGAAACTTTATTAGACGAGAGAACATCCAACATAGTACGATCTGAATCTTCGTCATATATAGGCTTATTCAAAGATACGTAAGAATTTAAAGGTATATGTTTCTGTCGAGTCGCCGTCTTAATAGCAGTAATGATCTGCCTAGTTATACACAACTCGGCAAAAGCTCTGAACGAAGAGAGTTTATCAGCTCTAAAATCGCGAATTGACTTATAAAGTCCGATCATCCCCTCCTGAATAATATCCTCACGATCAGCCCCTACCAAAAAATAAGACTTGGCCTTTACACGCACAAAATTCTTGTACTTAGAGATAAGATACTCCGTAGCAAACTCATCACCGTCCTTGGCTAGTTTTACAACTTCCTCATCTTGACGTTCATCAAGACTCGCACTGTAATTACTACCAGTATCCGGCACTGACATTAAGCTAGTATTAGACATCCAAAAACCTCACAAACTCTTTGCAAAAAAAGCGAGATTAAGAATAGCACAGTTGCTCTTTTTTTTCAATTACAAACGCTGTCTTAACACTTCGTACATCAATATTCCGCCAGCTACGGAAACATTTAGTGATTCAACCTTACCGAGCATAGGGATCTTCACCAACTGTGTACACCCCTCTTTAACGTGAGGATGCAACCCCTTGCCCTCGGCTCCCATAACTAAGGCCACTGGCCTAGTACAGTCAACTCGGTTATAATCGCTGTCTGTGTTAGAATCGGCTCCAATTATAACATACCCCTCCTCTCTCAGTCTCTTCAGAACTGGCCCTAATTTATTAACTCTAGCGGCAGTAATGTACTGATCCGCCCCTGCACTAGCTCTAGTAACTGCGGGTGTAAACCCACAACTATTAGAGCTAGTAACAATAACTCCATCTACTCCACTGGCTTCGGCGGTTCGCAAAAGGGCTCCAAAGTTACCTGGATCCTGTACACTATCCAATATAAGTAAAAAAGGAGCACGTTTTGATCTCTTTACCTTAGCAAAAACCTCTTCTAAAGTATTAAAATCACGTACAGCTCTGACAGCAGCCACTCCCTGGTGATTGCCGCGATGGGTCAAATAATCTAATTTATCGCGATCACAGTGGACGACAGCTATATCTTTACTCCTAGCTATAGTGAAAATATCTTTAGGAACCCCCACAGCCTGCTTGAGAACAAATATTTTCTGCAAAGGCGCATCACTGCGCAGGGCTTCTACAACTGGTCGACGACCAAAAATTATCTCTTGCTCGGATCTATTTTCCATCTCAACCCCTTAGGCGTATCCTCTAATATAATGCCTCTCTCCAACAATTGATTGCGCAGACAATCGGCCTTTTGGAAGTTGCGCTCTTTTTTAGCCTGTTGACGCTCCTCTATCATGGCTAATTCCTCTTCTGTGAGGTCATCGTCCTCTTCAACTTTAGCATCTTTAATAATATCTAAAGCTAAGACTTCCTCAAACTCTCCCAAAAGTTTCAAGACAACTTGAGCGGACTCTCTGCCAATATCTCTCTCATCCATGGCTTTATTGACATCACGGCGCAAGGAGAAGAGAACAGCCAGAGCTTCGGGCATGTTGAGATCGTTATCTAAGGCTTTAACAAACTTATCGCGGCTCTCATCTACCAAAGAGACTATATTTTCTTCCACTTCCTGCATGCCTTCTTGCTCTAAGAGACGGCGTACAAAATTGACTAAGCTCTCCCTAGTCTCCTGAGCGGCCTTTAACCCCGCAAAAGTAAAATCTAAACGAGAACGATAGTGAGTCGAAAGCAACAGATACCTAATGGCCAGAGGATGCCAATCTTTGAGGAGATCGCGCAACTTGTAAAAATTGCCCGCCGATTTGCTCATCTTCTTGCCTTCAACTTGCAGATGTTCTGAATGCAGCCAATAATTGACGAAACGCTCGCCTGTAAACATCTCACTTTGAGCTATCTCGTTCTGATGGTGAGGGAAGATATTGTCGACCCCTCCAGTGTGTATATCGAAGTGATTGCCCAAATACTCCGTACTCATGGCCGAACACTCGATAT
Organism: bacterium; assembly: GCA_017444165.1. GTDB lineage: Bacteria > Vulcanimicrobiota > Xenobia > Xenobiales > Xenobiaceae > RGIG3641. Next base: position 2,932 of record JAFSXH010000190.1, read on the forward strand.
GCCAACCTGGTCTGCCTTTGCCTAAATCAGTGTATTGATCCCAGTAGACCTCTCCATCATTCTCATCCCAAGCCTTCCAGAGAGCAAAATCGGCCGCTGTCTCCTTCTCGTACTCATCCTGATCGATCCTCACTCCAGTTTGCAACTCTTCAACCTTAATATGGGCAAGCTGACCATAATCTGCAAATTTGGAAATATCATAATATATCGATCCATCTTCAGAACGATAAGCCGCGCCTTTTTTCAAGAGATCGCGAATCATCTCGACCATTCTTTCGATGTGTTGAGTGGCCCGAGGATAATAAGTTGCAGGCTTGATATTCAAACTCTTTAAGTCGGCAAAGAAAGCCTTAATAAACGGTTCTGTCACCTGGTTCAAAGCGATCTTTTGCTCACGAGCCTTGCGAATAGTCTTATCCTCTACATCGGTTATGTTCATAACCTGAGTAACTTCATAACCGCGATACTCTAAATAGCGACGCAGGAGATCTTCAAAAACGTACGTGCGAAAATTGCCAATATGAGCGAAATCATAAACTGTAGGGCCGCAAGTATAAAGTTTAACCTTTCCAGATTCCATTGGTACAAAATCTTCTAAAGTGCGGCTCATAGTATTAAAAAAACGTGTAGCCATATCGCAATAATTACACCTCTATGCTTAAAACTTGAACCGTAAGTTTACACCTTTTTAGTTAAGTTGGCAAATGTACTTTGATATTGAATTGACCAACAAAAAATTTTCGATACTTGAAAAAAAATTTATTTGCTCGATAATAGGCGAATGGACAATTTATTTAATAGACGCTCTTTCTTACAAAAAAGCATAACTTTAGCTGGAGCAGCTGGAGCTTGCCTTTTGCCTTCCGAGGCCAAATCCGCCCCCAGTGATCGCCAACATTTATTAAAGATCCCTTCTATTGATACTCATGCTCA
>JAFSXH010000191.1 GCA_017444165.1 bacterium
GATCGATACTCTGACAGTGGAAGATCCTCAAGGGATCAAACACTCCCATAGGTTTATCTTTGTCCCTGAATTTATAGCAGAATAAAGAACTGCACAGTCACAAATGAGCAATTTAATCTTTTCCAATTAATGAAAGTTAAGTGTTAAACAGAGCTAAATTAAAGAGAAAAGATATAAATTGCTCAAACTAAGTTTTCAATCTATAACCCACCATGGAAGTGCCAAATGGAATTGCCTTCATTAGAAAAATCACAAAATAAACGTAAAGAAGAAAGGATAGAACGCTTAAAAAAATTCTTTTTAGAGATCGTTTTGAGCGTTTTTATATTAGCTTCGTTAGTTTATTCTGTTTCCATGAACGTAAATACAGATGAAGAGGGTAAGTCTTATAATGACACTGCCATAAGTTCTTCTCAAGATACCACGAAGACAATACCAGCTATAAATGAGACAATAAATTACATAAAAAAGTACCACATTCGCACAATAGAGACTGTTGATATGCTCAATTGCGCAGTGGAAAATGTAAATTACACTTTAGATTGTTTTGGTATCAAAGAAAAATACGCCTTAAAAAAAATTACTAAACAAGATAGCAAGAACAAAACCGAGGAGGAGTTAATAGACTCTTTCAAAGAGGACTTTATCAAAGCTCTCCTCGGCTTGCGCAATGTATCAGAAAAGGATAGATATTTACACCGCTCACAATTGAAAAGAGCTAGTAAGACCCGCTTAGAAGAATTGAAAAAAGAATTTGAAAAGAAAAATAAGGATGATTCTGAAGAACCTTCCGTTTATGATCAAGTAACTCAACAAGCTAAATCTGATGCTCAAAAAGCTCAAGATGATGAGAGTAAGAACAAAGATGATATTCTCAAAGACGAGAACGGAAAACCTTACGTTTTAGATCCTGAAATGTTGGTCGACTCCGCACTCAATGGCCTAATTCAAGCTACAGAAGATCCTTTCAGCATGGCTTTAACCCCCAAAGAGTGTCAAGCTATGAAGAGCGGTTTAGGTGATGAGAGTTATGGAGGCGTGGGCATATTCTTAGAGGCTGACCGCAAAAATAACAATCAAGCTACTGTTATAGAACCTGTGGAGGGGGCACCAGCTTCCAAAGTCGACATACAACCAGGTGATCAAATTATAGCTGTAAACGGCAAAAAGACCCTAGGTTTAGATATTGCTACAACTTCTGCTCTCATTAGAGGTCCCGTAGGCACGAAGGTCAATTTGACTTTTAGGCGCGGCTCTAAAGAATTTTCTATAGCCCTAGAGCGTGTTAGTATAGTTGTCCCTAGTGTGAGCTACAAGGTTTTAGAAAATTCCATAGGTTACATACGCCTGCGCTTCTTCGGTCCTTCTACAGATGAAGAGTTGAATAAGGTCATGAAAGAGGTAAATAAGGGGAACATCAAAGGGCTCATACTCGATCTGCGCAACAACGGCGGCGGCTACGTTACAGCGGCTATAAGTTTAGTCTCTCAATTTATTCCAAAAAACAAAAGAGTAACTTGTGTTATCAACCCTCGCATAAATGAGCAAGAGAATTACGATTCACTTTACAGCAATTATACTAAATTGCCAGTAGTCTTGTTAGTCAACAGATTTTCAGCTAGTGCTTCGGAAATTACGGCGGGAGCCTTAAAAGATTATCAGAGAGCTCTGATTATAGGTGAAAAGACTTATGGCAAAGGCAGTGTCCAGAACGTAAAATCTTTTACCGATGGCGGAGCTTTGAAGTTGACCATCGCCCATTATCTCACTCCCAAAGATAAAGATATACACCTGAAGGGTATAATTCCCCATATCAAGTTAGAAGCTGAACCGACTAATAAGTTAGCTACTCCTCAGGACAAACAATTTGCTCTAGCTATAACTAAGATAAAAGAGATGATCCAAAAAGGTGACAGCAATGAACTCAGCGATGGAACTATCCGTCAACTTGGCGGAAAAGCTGAAGAATCTGCCAGATAGTCCAGGTTGCTATTTGATGCGCAACTCTCAAAACAGGGTGATCTATGTGGGAAAGTCATCCTGTTTGAGAAAACGCGTCCGCTCTTATTTTCAAAAACATGACCATCCAGAACGCGTAAAATGGATGATTAGCCTAATTTGCGATTTTGATATTCTCACCGTGTCTACAGAGATGGAGGCCCTCCTCTTAGAGAATAATCTTATCAAAAAATACAATCCTCGCTTCAATGTCCTCCTCAAAGATGACAAACAGTACCCAGCTCTCGAGTTGACAACTTACGAAAAATTTCCTCGTCTGCGCGTTGTTCGTTTGCGCAGTGGCAGTAATACTAAAGGACTCATATTTGGCCCTTATGCTAATGGAGCGGATCTAGCTAGGACGAAAAAATTAGTCCAAAAACTCTTTTTGCTCCGTCCTTGTAAAGATAAGTTAGAAAAAACACGCTCTAGGCCTTGCCTGTACTACCAACTAAAGATGTGTTCAGCTCCTTGTTTGGGAAGATTAGATCCCAACGAATACGGCCAACAGGTCGAGCGAGCCAAAAAATTCCTCTGCGGTCACAACAAAGGCTTGATAAGTGATCTGCACCAGCAGATGGAGATAGAATCTCAAAGATTTAATTATGAGTTGTGCGCCCAAATAAGAGATACACTCAAAACTCTGGAATTGATTACCGAAAAACAGCAGGTCGTTTTTAAAGATGAGATAGATGAAGATTACCTAGCTTTGGCCTGCGATTCTGAACGCTCGCTCTGTTGTATTTTAATCTGGCAAGTGCGCGAAGGTCGTCTGCAAAGCCAACAACATTTTTTTTTAGAATCTAGACTTTTAGAAGAGACGGCAACACTGGAAGGTTTTATTCAGCAATATTATGCCATGAGCAAAGATGTGCCTCCAGTTATATGTCTCCCCTATCTGCCTAATAGAGATCAGCTCTTGCTCCAATGGTTAGAAAGTCTATCCTCTCATAAAGTAAAATTTGTCGTTCCTAAACGCGGAGCTAAAAAGCAACTCCTGCAAAAAACGGATGAAAATGCCCGCAGAAATCTTCAAGAAAAGCTAAGTTTACCAACTCAGAAAGAGAATCGTCTTATGGCCTTACAGGAGTTGCAGAAGGCACTGGGTCTAACTTCTCCTCTCCAGCGTTTAGAATGCTATGACATTTCCAATATACAGGGCAAATACGCCGTAGGTTCCATGGTTGTCTTTGAAGAGGGAATGCCTCAACGATCACATTATCGCAAATTTAAGATTCAAGGATTAGATACACCTAACGATTTTGCCATGATGCGCCAAGTGCTGGCACGCCGCCTCTCCCACTTACCCCAGGTTCCCCTTGAGCTCGCCTCTTCGGATGAGCAAGAGGATTCCAGTTTATCATCAACACCCGATCTCATTATTGTCGACGGTGGGTTAGGTCAATTGGGTGTTGCCATAGAGACTTTGGAGAAATACCATTTAAATCAGACAATCTCACTGGCTGGATTGGCCAAAAAGAAAGAAGAATTATTCTTACCCGATAAGAGTCAGCCGATTATTTTACCAGAAGATTCCAATGCTTATAATTTAGTTACCCATTTGCGTAACGAAGCTCATCGTTTTGCCATAACTTTTCATCGC